>CALIWP010000204.1 GCA_938046705.1 uncultured Campylobacter sp.
GGGGCATTGCCTTGGAAATTTCCCTTATACTCTTTGCCGTTATCTATGACGTACTTCGCGCAGGTTTCTTGATCGGTTTTTAGATTTTCTATAAGGCTATTAAAGGCGGTTAGTCCGTGATCGGCTACTAGTTTGGCCTCTAGCATCCTGGTTGCGGTTCTACCCAGCGTAGAAAATACCGCCTCGAGTGGAAGCCCCGTATCTTTTAAAAATTTATCGACGATTTTTACCACGCGCTCGTTGCCTTTGGCGTAGTTTATCACGATGCTAGCTATCGGGCCCACCTGCATAGGTTTGCCCTCATATCGAGGGGCTTTGATCCAGCTGTATTTGCCTTTTTCGTCAAATACCTTAGTATCCACCTCTTTGCCGTGACCGTCTAGGGTTTTCATATCTTTTAGGCCGGTGTAGTTTGGCTCGGTTTCTCCATCGTACGGATGCAGCGGGGCCGGGTTTTTATACCATGCGCGAGTGGCTTCCTCGGTGATCTTATCGCCGTCTACTTCGTAAACCTTACTGATATCGCCGTTTAGGATAGCTCCGCCTTGGATCAGATACTCGTTTCTGCCGACTAAAAACTCGTCGTAAGCGAATAAATTTGACACGCCGACGTCTTTTAGCACGCTAGGCTCGCTGCCGTAGGCTTTAGCGGCCATGACGAGATCGGGATAATACGCCCTGTTAATAAAATCGGCCGTTTCTTGAAATTTGGTTAGATATTCGCCTAGTCTTGCAGGATCTAGCAAGTCCATGACGCAGGTCACGCCGCCTACGGTTAGGCTTTGCGGGTGCGGGTTTTTGGAGCCAAATATCGCCATCATCTGCGCTACCGTTCTTTGTATCCTTAGACACTCTAAATAGTGCGAAAGCACGATCAAATTTTGCTCCGGCGTAAATTTATAGGTCGGATGTCCCCAGTACGCGTTTGCAAAAGGTCCTAAATTTCCTTTTTTTACGAAGGCTTCGACGCGCTCTTTTACCTCTTTTAGCTTATCTGCGCCAGTCGCATACGGCGTATCGCAGTATTTAAACGCTTCGTCGCTAGCCTTATGTATGTCCGCGCTTAGAGCCGAAACCACGTCCGCCCAGTCAAAGCCGTGAAGCTGATAAAAATGCACTACGTGATCGTGCATATAAAGGGCATTATTCATCAGCGTACGCGTTAGCTGCGCGTTTAGCGGAGGCGTGATACCTAGCGCATCCTCGACGGCCATGATGCCCGCGCGGTAGTGCGAAAACGTACAAACTCCGCAAATCCTCTGCATAAAAAATCCAGCATCCCTCGGATCTCGCCCCTTTACGACCTGCTCTATGCCGCGCCAAAGCGTCGAGCCCGAGTAGGCCTCTTTCACTACATTATTTTCATCTACGACGACCTCTATGCGCAGGTGGCCTTCTATTCTGGTTATCGGGTCTATTACTATTCTTTGCTCGCTCATTTTTACGCCTCCTCTTTGTCTTTAGCAAAAATGCTTACCGCGGCGTGCGCTGCTATACTGATACCTGCGAGCGCCAGCACTCCGATGCCGATTTTATCGCTGACGTTATCGGCGCCTAGGCCCAAAACGGTGTTAAACAGCCTATCTGCCATCGGCTCCTCAAAAGGCCCCATCGTATCCCAAAAATCAGGCTCCGAGCAGCCTATACAGCCGTGACCCGCCTGCACCGGCCAGCTAGTGTGCTGATTAAATCTCTCGCGAGAGCAGTTATTAAACGTATATGGGCCTTTGCAGCCGACTTTATAGAGGCAGTAGCCGTTTTTTGCGCCCTCGTCGCCAAAGGTCTGCACGAACTCGCCCGCGTCAAACCTACCGCGTCTTTCGCAAAGATCGTGGATCCTAAGCCCGTAAGCCCACTTCGGACGGTTAAATACGTCAAGCGCAGGCAATGTGCCAAAAAGTATGTAGTGAAGGACGTTGCCCACGATATTTTTCTCGCTCGGAGGACAGCCCGGGACGTTTATGACCGGTTTTGAGGTTACTTTTGATAGACCGACGGAATTTGACGGGTTTGGCTTTGCCGCTTGTATACCGCCAAAGCTCGAACAGGTACCGATAGCAAATATCGCCGCGGCGTTTTCGCTCGCGTGCTTTGCGTGATGAAGTCCGCTAAGACCCAAAGGACCGACGGTTAGATAGTTTTCCGTATCGCCCGTAGGTATGCCGCCCTCGACTAGCAGGATGTATCTGTCTTTGTATTTTTCGATTGCGCTTTCTAGGTTTTCCTCAGCCTGCCAGCCTGCCGCAGCCATCACGGTTTCGTGATACTCGAGGCTGATGTAGTCAAAAATCAAGCTATCTATACTCGGCGCATCGGTGCGAAGCAAACTCTCGCTACATCCGGTGCACTCGGCCATATGTAGCCATATCACGGGCAATCTATCGCTAAGCTCGGCGGCTCTAGCTACAGTCGGTGTCATCGACGCAGGTAGCGCCATAAACGCCGTCATCGCGCCAGCCCATTTCATAAAATCGCGCCTGCTAAATCCGCTTTTCTTTAAAGCTTCGCCGATCGATCCGTTTTTTAAAGTCGGAAGCGCGGCAAGCACGTTAAGCCTCTCGTTTATCCTAACTAGGACGTCATCTCTCATGCTCTCTCCTTGGGGTAAAATGTGTATTTTTTGCATATTTGATAACGGCATAAATTCGTTTTTAATTATTATCAAATAGCTTTAAATATTGAAATACTACAACTAAAATTTAAAATTCTATATTTAGTAAAAGAATTAGTTTTTATAATTAAGTATATTATTATTTTAGCATTATTTTTATAAAGAAAGCTCTAGAAAATAATTAAAGTATAAAAAGATAGATTTAATAAATTGTTTTTACATTTTGATATTTTAAAATCAAAATCGCACTATTTCTTAAATCGGTTTCAAGGCTTTAAAATTTGAAATGAAAATTTACGGCGTCAAATTTTACTTTGGCCGCCTTGCATCTCTAAAATTCGCGCGCTTATTTGCATTATCTGCGCAAACACCGCTCCCTTTTGCGTCTCAAGCGATGCCGCCATATCCTTTGCGTATGGATTTTTGCTCGCTTTTACTCGCTTTATCGCCGCTTCAAGCTCTTTTAGCCGTTTTTGTAGTTTTTCCAGCTGTTTTTTTAGGACATCGGCGCTACTTTCGCCCTCGTTAGCATTGATCAAATTTGCCGCGCCGCTCAAAATATCGACCTTATCGCCGCTTTGCAAATTTACGCTTTTTAAATTTAGCGCGCCTGCGTTTAAATTTGCCGTACTAGTCGCCGCTGAGCTTTTGCCGACGCTCGTCAAATTTGAGTTTAAATTTATGTTTAGTTTTACATCCATCGCCGCGCCTTTAAATTTAAAAGTATATCGGCAAATTTGAGTAAAATTTAAGGCGCAACCGTAAATCTCGCTCTCAAATTTACGGATTTTACTTAGGCTCGGCAAAATCGCCCAAATCTCGCCGAGCCCAAAAAAATCAAGCGACTAAAATTTATTCCTTCGGCGCGATCATATCCTCAGGCACCACCCACGCGTCAAATTCCT
>CALIWP010000205.1 GCA_938046705.1 uncultured Campylobacter sp.
TTACTGCCGATGTTTAAATTTTGCGCAACATTCGCGGCGCTCAAATTTTTATTATCGTCAAATTTATCAGCCTGCACAGCACCGTCAAATTTGGCCGGCTCGCCGGCTTCATTCGTCGTGATTTTTAGTCGCTTCATCGTCTTGGCTGATTTGCTAAACTCTATTAGATCCTCGGTTGTCTTTACTTCGCTCGGGAGTTTTTGCAGTGAATATTTAAAAATTTCAGCCGCCGCGATAGCGTCGCTTAGGGCTCTATGATGGGTATTATCGATGCCTAAAATTTCTTTTAGCGTGCCTAGGCCGTATTTTGGCGAGGCTATGGTGCGGCGGGCTAGGTCTATGGTGCAGAGCTTGCGGTTTAGTAGCTCGCCGTATCCCAGCGCTTCTAGCGTCGCGCTGATAAATCCGTAGTCAAAGTGAACGTTGTGCGCCACAAAAACGCTTTGACCCAGAAAAACCTTAAACTGCTCCATGACGAAGGCTAGGCTGGGTGCGTTTTTTAGGTGTTCTGCGGTGATTCCCGTTAGTTCGCTGATATTTTCCGGGACGTATGGCGCGTACACGAATGTTTCAAATTTGCCGATTATTTCGCCGTTTTGTAGCTTTAGCGCGCCGATTTCGATGATCTGGCCGCTATTTATGCCGCCGCTAGTTTCTATATCTACGACGCAAAAAATTTGATCTTTTATCTCTTTGCGACGAGTTTTTAGCTCGATTTGGTTTTTTGCGGTACGGGTTATATCAAGCCCCAGCGCGCGCCACATCTGCACGTCGCGAACATCAAAAAGCTCGGAGTATTCGTCCATTTGCTTGGTCGCAGCGACAAAGTCCGCGTAGGCTACGTTTCGCTTGGCGATGACGGCTAGTAAATTTTCAAAATCTTGGTTCAAAACTCGAGCTTTAGCGAGCGGATAGAGTGCTCGTATGAATTTGACGAAAATATATAACTGCCCGCTACGACGATATCTACGCCTGCCTCATCTAGCTGCGCGACGTTTAGTCCCGTCACGCCGCCGTCCACCTCGATCATGCATTTTGCGTTTTTTCGTTCGATCATTTCGCGTAGGCTACGGGCTTTTTCAAGTACCGAAGGGATAAATTTTTGCCCGCCGAACCCTGGATTTACGCTCATTAGCAGCACCATATCGACTTCGTTTACGATGTGCTCGATCGCCGATACCGGAGTGTGCGGGTTTAGCACGATGGCGGGCCCCACGCCGTGGCTACGGATGTGATCGATTAGACGCAAAGGATGCTTTTCCTCCTCGATGTGAAAGCTTAAAAATTTAGGCTTTAGAGGTAAAAAAAGATCGGCAAAAAAGGTGTTATTTTGCACCATTAGGTGTATGTCTAGCGGCTTTGTGGCGGCTTTTGCGACGGCATTTACCACTACCGGGCCGATGGTTAAATTTGGCACAAAATGCCCGTCCATCACGTCGACATGCACAAGATCGGCTCCAGCCTCGCAGATGGCCTCGATCTCGGCTCTTAAATTTCCAAAATCAGCCGATAAAATACTCGGTGCTACATACATTTTATTATCCTTTTATTTGCTTAGAAAAAATATTGCGTCCATGCCGTCTATATCGAGTCGCACGAGGGCGCCTTTGTTTTTTTTGTCTTCGTCTTTAATCTCTTCAAAGACGTGCGGCAAGGTGAAATTCGCCTCTATCTTTTGACTCTTTAACCACGCTTCGATGCGGTCGGATATAACGCTAAGCAGGTCTGCATAGGCCTCGATCATGCTTGCGTCGCTACCTTCTTGAAGTAAAATTTTGCAGATTTTATAAACGGCGTTTTTTTCGACGCAGAGGATAAATTTGGCATTTGTCTCGCCGTAAAACGCTACCGAGCCCATGCAAAATTTCTCCTCGTCGCAGCTAAAATTTGTTATCTCGGTACTCTTGCGAGAAATAGGCAAATTTGACAAAGACGCTAGCGTGTCCATCACTACTTTTAAGATATCCGGTAAAAGATCTATTAACTCTTTGGTTATGTTTTTAGGTTTTTCGTCTTCTATACTGCCGCCGCCTTCTATCGTCGCGTCGTCATTGAAAAAATCCTGGATCGTATCGTAAAGTAAAATCCCGCAGTCCTCTAAATCATGAAGTAAGGCTTTTGAGACGTTAGGCTTTTTTAGCCCGCACATAGCTATGGTTGCACCGCTATCGGCGCATTCCATCGCGAGTTTTGCTAAAAACGACACGCCGTGAATATTTATAAAACTTGATTTTTTCATATCAAAAACAAAAAATTTAAAGCCGATTTTTAGCGATTGTAGGAAGCTTTTATAGGCGAATTTATCTGCAAATTCCGAGTCGATAAAGCCGTTTATCTCGTAAACGACGACGTTTTCTTTAAGAGTAGTGGATAGTTCTTTTTTATTTGATTTTATGTCGGTGAGGCGGATGGCGCACTCAAAATCTTTATGTAAACGGTTAAATTCTTCCTCGTCTTTTGCGATAACCGGTTTGTATCCGCGCCCTGATAATGTTAGCGCAATCTGGCGTTTTTGCTCGGTATCGGCGTTAAAAACGATGATTTGTTTGTTTTCCGATTCAAACTTCCCCCAAAATAAAAGCGCAACGCTGAGCGTCTCAAAAAAAGATAAATTTAAAACGTCTTTAGACATTCTTTTTAGGGCTTTAAATTTTATCTCATTGTAGTCGCAAAAGCCTATGTCCGCGTCGCTTTCCTTTGTTATTCTTGAGACGGATTCAAGGATTAGATTAAAGCCTACCTTATTAAAATAAACGGTATTTTTAAGCGATATTAGGATATGACGCGGAGCTTTTTGGCGTAGATATTTTATATTTGCGTCGCTGATTTCGTATTTATCGATATCGCCGTCTAAAAAGCCGGAAGGATAA
>CALIWP010000206.1 GCA_938046705.1 uncultured Campylobacter sp.
GAATTTAAACCAAACAGCGGCGAGGTGCGAGTAAACGGCTTTGATCCTTTTACCGCGCGCAAAGAAGCCCTTAGCGTGATATCTTTCGTCCCCCAAACGCCGCCGCCGCTTAAATTTAACCTAAAAGAGCTTTGCGAGTTCGTCTGCAAAAGCTCGGGCGTAACGCAGGAAAACATAGAGAAATTTTGCGAAAAAATGGAGCTTGATCTAAAAGGAAACTTTCACAAGCCCTTTTACAAACTCTCGGGCGGTATGAAGCAAAAAATGCTAATCGCAATCGCCTTTGCTAAAAATACCGAGGCCATGATGTTTGACGAGCCTACGGCAAATTTAGACCCGAAAGCCAGGCGAAATTTTATGGATCTACTAGGCGAGTTTGCGCGCGAAAAGACGCTGGTTTTCATCTCGCATAGGCTTGATGAGGTGCAGGGCATATCAAACCGCTACGTCGAGATGGATCTGGGGCAAATCGTAAAAGACGAGCTAATCTCTCAAGGAGGCGCGCATGCGTAACCTGCTACTCATCGCCAAACTAGACGTCGCCGAGTCGCTGCGCTCGCGCTGGTTTCTCATCTATATGCTTGTTTTTATGGGGCTTATCGTTACTTTTATCTTTAGCGGCGTGACGGACTCGCGGGTGCTCGGTTTTAGCGGACTTACGCGGCTTTTGCTGCTTTTTATCCAAATTTGTATCATTATCGTGCCCATTTTCATCCTCATCTCGACCGTACGCAGCATCAGCGCCGACCGCGATACGAACCTGCTTGAGTATATGCTTAGCTTTCCCGTTAGCCTAGGCGAATACTATTTCGGCAAGGCTTTGGGGCGTATTTTCGTTATTTTCGTGCCGCTTTTGCTCTCTTTTGTTTTAGCCGTGGCTGCCGGTCTAGTTAAAAAAATAGAAATCCCGTGGAATATCCTAACCCTCTACACCGCCCTACTTTTCGCGCTTAGCTTCGTGTTTTTGTCGTTTGGATTTCTCATCTCCTCGGCTATCAAAAATCAAGAAATGGGTCAAGGCGTCGCGTTTTTGCTCTGGCTTATCTTGTTAGCGTTTTTAGATCTCGCGCTGATTGGCTTTTTGATGAAAACTAACGTACGCGAGGACATCATATTTTTTATCGCGCTCATTAACCCGATCGAGGTCTTTAGGATCGCGGCGATTAGCCTGTTTGATCCGAATTTAGCCGTTATCGGCGTGGCGTCTAATTTCGTGCTAAACAACTTTAGCGCGTTTGGATTTGTTATTTACTCGATTTTTTATCCGCTGATTTTGGGTGCGATTATGCTTGTGGGCGGATATTTTATCTTTAGCAGCAGGGATTTGGTGTAAATTTAGCTAGTCTGCGGTGGCCGAATTTGGCGTTTAGGCAGGCTAGCTAGTCGTTTTATCAAGCAAATTTGACCGCGCATGCGGATAAACCGCGATGAAACGACGCTATTTTCTACGCTATCCATAACCGCTAAAACCCAAATTTTATCATCGCAGTGAGGCGTATTGAATTTAAACTAAGACCTAGCTCGGAGTTTTGAATAAATTTTAGCAAGATGTATAAGATAGAATTTATAACGCTTTGGAACGAGGCCAAATCAAGCCCTGTCTCGGAAAATTTAAAGCAAATTTAGCGGCGCCGACCCATCGCCTATATCACAAAGACCAGCCGTCATCTCCGCCCTGGCTCCAG
>CALIWP010000207.1 GCA_938046705.1 uncultured Campylobacter sp.
CCTGCTTTGCGAGATCATCTCGCAGCGGCTCGGCACTATTTTTATATTTATGTCGGCGACGATGCCGGTTATTAAAAGCGAAAATTTTAAAGAAATTTCAAATTTAGAGTATTTTTCAAAGCAGGATAGATACGTCATAAAATGGCTTGACGTAAGCGGCGAAGAGGATCTTTTAGAAAAGATTTGCGAGACCGCAAGCGATAAAAATACCCTCGTCGTCGTAAATACGATTAAAAAAGCGCAGGAGCTGTTCGTAAAACTAAGAGAAAAATTTAATTGTTTTTGCCTAAACGGATATATGTATGATGATCACAAACACGCTACTATCGAGGCGGTAAAACGCGCAATAAATACAAATAAAGACGATCCACTTACGAGTAAAATTTTACTTATCTCCACGCAGTCTATCGAGGCGGGAGTGGATCTTGATTTTGACGTGGGTTTTCGCGAAGTCTCGCCCATTAGCTCTGTCATACAAACCGCAGGCCGCGTAAATAGGCATTTTGGAGAAATTCGCGGCGGGCTATACGTCTTTCCCGAAATAAGTAAATTTACAAATTTGATTTACGGCGATTTACAGAAAGTAAGCAAAGCGATTTTAGAAATTTTCAAACAAAGAGAGGTGAGAGAGAGCGAAATTTTAGAAATTTCAAATTTGTATTTTCAGAAAATCAGCGATCAACTGGAAAATTTGCGCATAGAAAGCGAGATAAAAAAGCTAGAATTCGAAAATATAAATCAAAAAATCGAAGAAGTTATGAAGGACAATCACAAACAAACGCTAATAATCGAAGCCAAAGAAAATTTTATTAAGGATTTTGAAGCTAAAATTTTAGAAATTAAAAATAGCTCAAATGGCGAATTTACGATACGAGATATTTTAAAAAATCACATCAGAAAGTTATCAAAATTTAGTATCAACGTAACGTTTAAAGATAAAGAGAAATTGACGCCCAATTTAAAGCAAATACGCGGACTAAAAGATATGTTTTATCTGCCATTTGGCTCGTCTTATTTTTATAGCACGGATTACGGGCTTAAAAAAGATACGAATTTAGACACCCTGGACGAGGTATTCGACTAATGTTTCACAAAGACCAAATCACCGGCACGCTTGTAAATTATTACGTCACCTGCAAGCGCGAGGCGTGGCTTTACGCGCACCATATCCACGCCGATCAGGAGGATGAAAACGTGCTGATGGGCAAGGCGCTAGCGGACATCAAAGAGAGCGATTTGCAGGACTTTGCATTTTCAAATTTGAAATTCGACAAACTTTCCAAGCAGCGCGG
>CALIWP010000208.1 GCA_938046705.1 uncultured Campylobacter sp.
TCACGCGCCTTGGCGCCACAAAGAGCGTCAAAATCGACGTTCGCATCATATCCGCGACGAATGCAAACCTGCCCGCGATGATCAGCGAGGGTAAATTTAGAGAGGATCTGTTTTACCGCCTAAACACCGTGCCCGTCGCCATCCCGCCGCTAAGAGAGCGCAAAGAGGAGATCTTGCCTATCGCCGAGCGCTTTTTAAAGCAAAGCTGCGAGGAGTTTAATCTCGGCACAAAAAGCTTTTCCGAAGCGGCGATAAAAGAGCTAGAAAACTACGATTTTCCCGGTAATATCCGCGAGCTTATCTCCGTCGTGCAGCGAGCAGCGATCCTAAGCGAAAGCGAGGAGATACAACCGGGCGATCTTTTTTTGCAGGCTCGCAGTAGAAAGTAGCTTAAATTTAAGCTTCACGCGAGTAAAATAAGCAAGATTTTAGCTTAGATTTTAATTTAGCCGGGCCGAGACGGCGACGCTGAAAATGCGACGTACGACTCGTCAAATTTGGGCGGTAAATTTGAATCTGCAAGAAGTTAAATTTAACCGCAAATTCGAGTTAAATTTAATGGGCAAGAGCGGTTGTGATTAGCTTTATGTCAAAACCTAAATTTAGTCCGTGAAGTCCGATAAATCTTTAACGTTGTGTCAAGCCAAATAGGCTTGTCGCAGGGCGGCTTTGCTGATCGAGAAGTTAAAAGAAAGCCAAAAATAAAAAGGAGCCAAAAATGAGAAAATTTAACGTTGCCGTCGTAGGCGCGACCGGCGCAGTCGGAGAGGAGCTTTTCCGCGTTATGGAGGAGGTGGATTTCCCGGTGGGTGAGCTGCTACCGCTAGCAAGCGCGAAGAGCACGGGTACCGAAATAGAGTTTAAAGGCAAAAATCACAAAGTCGTGGAGCTTACCGAGACGGTTTTTGACGAGCATGAGATCGATATCGCGTTTTTTAGCGCGGGCGGATCGGTATCCGAAAAATACGCCAAATTTGCAGCCGCCAGCGGCGCCGTCGTCATCGACAACACCAGCCACTTTAGGATGGACGCGGACGTGCCGCTAGTCGTGCCCGAGTGCAACCCGCAGGACATCGCGCAGTGGAAAACCCGCGGCATCATCGCCAACCCAAACTGCTCGACCATCCAGATGGTGCAAATTTTAAAACCGCTAGACGACGCGTACGGCATCAACCGCGTGGACGTCTCGACCTATCAGGCGGCTTCGGGCGCAGGTAAAGAGGGTATGGAGGAGTTAGTCACGCAGCTGCAAAAGTTTTTCGAGTTTAAGCTTGATGAGTGCGAGCCGAAAGTTTTCGCGCACCAGCTAGCATTTAACGTCATCCCGCACATCGACGTGTTTTTGGACAACGACTACACGAAAGAAGAGATGAAAATGGTCAACGAGACCCAA
>CALIWP010000209.1 GCA_938046705.1 uncultured Campylobacter sp.
TCTTGCCGATCTTTGCGGCGTTTGCGCTATTTTTGCCGCCTTTTTTGAAAAAATCGAAAAATGCCATATTTTCTCCTTTAAATTTAGGGCTGCATTTTACCTAATCTCCGCTTATAGCAGCATTTTACGCGTACACGGTTTGCTAAATTTAACGAGCAAGCAAACGGATAAAATTGATTTGGTATATATTGAAAAAGCAAAGTAATTTTGTAACGAAATAGTAAAAAGTAGAGATGAGAAAAACGGCCGCGAGCGGCGAGTCGCCCAAAAATATAATTTTAGGCGTATCGCTCGCTAAAATCTGCAAATTTTACTTAGCCGAGCAGCTTTTGCAGCACTCCAAAATCCTGCGAGCCGCATTTGAGGCTACGATTAGTCCCGCAGCAGACATTATTATATCTTTTAGCACCAGTCGTCCCGCACCCGATAGATACGGGAAGCCGTGATTAGGGCTTTCGGTTATGCCGAGTGCCGGGTTGCCTAGATTTGGCACCCAAGTCTCAGGCGTCGTTATCAAAAAGCTAAGCGTTACGATAGACATACCAAACGTCAGCAGCCCGCCGATAAGCCCTAGTTTAGGGAACCAAATGCCAAGCAGCACGAGCGTGCCGATAGTGCAGATCATCGCGCCGATCAGGTACGAAACCGCGTAAGTACCGTTTTGTTTGTGCCACTCGATGTTTTTAGGCACGACCAAGCCTTCCGGATTTTTGTGTAGGTTGTACTCGGCTACCATTTTGCCCTTACCGTTATCTACGATATCTTTTTTGCTATACATGTAGCTAAAAAACGGGCTGTTGGTTACAAACGGCACGATACCGTCGGCCTCGTATTGCACGACTTTGAGTCCGCCTATCCACGCCATCACGATAAAAATCGCGACGCTAACGTAGTTTACTAAATATTTTTGCGAGCCTGCTAGGGCTTGTAAAAATTTTTGCATTAAGTTCCTTTAGGGTGATTTTTATAATTTTAATTAGACTGTATATTTAAAGCTAGATAAAATTATAACGGGATTATATATAAATCATATAAAATTCGGCTTAAAAAAGATAAGCATTATCATAAATGGAAACTTTAATTACATTTTAGTTTTGGTTTAAGTAAGATTTTAAATTTATAATATCTTTATCCGCAAATAGCCGCCAAAACACACTAAAGACTATTTGGTAGATTTGACTGGTCTATATGGGTGGATTAATAGCAAAACTTGCGTTAAATTTAAGACTTGATCTCTAGCCGCCAAAACCAAAACGAGCTCGTTTTAGCTGAAATTTTGACACCAAGCCGAACGTGAAATTTGATTTTACGAACCTTACAAAACATTTAAGACGCTTTCGCGATGCCCGAACTAAACATCGAAAATCAAACGAAAAGAAATCAAATTTACGAGAAATTTATCGGATCCATATCGACGTCAAAGCCGTGCGTAGCGCAGATGCGAGCAGCTTTTATAAGCGGAGCGTGAGAGATACAGCGCAGTAAAATCTCAAAACGGTATTTACCGCCGAGAATTTCGATCGCGCACTTGCCGTGCCCGACTATCTCGAGCGAGGTTTCGGCGGAGCGTAAATTTTCAAGCTCGGCTACGCAAAGCTCAAGCCTTTGTTTTGCCGCTTGCTCGATTTTGTCGCAAACGATAACTCGCAAAAGCCTAGCAAACGGCGGATACATCGGCTCGCGCGCCGCTATCTCCTCGGTCAAAAATGCGTCGTAATCCGCGATAAAATCTTCAAAAAACTCCCGCTGCCTGCTCTGCACGACCACGCGCCCCTCGCCCGAGCGACCAGCCCTGCCCGCTACCTGCATCGCCAGCGCTAGTGTCCGCTCGCGAGCGCGAAAATCAGGAAAATTTAGTAGCTCATCTACACCCATAATGACGGCAAGATCCACGTTGTGGTAGTCGTGCCCCTTGCTTAACATCTGCGTGCCGACGAGAGCGTCTATCTCGCCCGCGTTAAAGGCTTTTAGTGTCTTTTCGAGCTTGTTTTGCGTCGTGATCTCATCGCGGTCGAATTTCTCGATCCTAGCCGCTGGAAACGCCAAGCGCAGGGCGTCCGTCAGCTCGTCGGTGCCGATTTTTTTCGCCTTGATCATCTCGCTACCGCACTTATCGCACGAGCACGTCGCAGACGTCGTAAAACCGCAGTACTGGCACTTTAGCAAATTTCGCTTTTTGTAAAAGCTCATTCCTACACTGCAAAACGGGCACTTTATCGTGCTGCCACACTCACGGCACAACAGATAGCGAAAGTTCGCGCGCGTCGGTAAAAATATGACCGCCTGCTTACCGCTCGCAAAACTCGCCGCAAGTTCGCCTATGATCACGTCGCTGAGCCCCGTCTCGCTCTCGTCGTAGATAAATTTTTTCTCGCTTTTAAAAAACGTTCCTTTTAGCCTAAAATGCGGCTGCTTTTTAAAGCTCACGACACTCGGAGTAGCCGAGCCAAGTAGGACTTTGACGTCAAATTTGCTCGCTAAAAATAGCGCGAGGTCGCGGGCGTTATAGTGCGGATTTTGCGCGGATTTGTAGCTGTCGTCGTGCTCCTCGTCGACGATGATGAGCCCAAGCTCGCTAAAAGGCAAAAACAGCGCCGAACGCGCGCCTGCGATCAAATTTATCTCGCGACTCTGAAATTTTTGCAGGATCTCGCCGCGCTTTTTAGGCGTTATTTTGGAGTGCCATACGCCAAACTTCTCGCCGAAATAGCTTTTTAGTCGCTTTGTCATCTGAGGCGTAAGCGAGATTTCAGGCATCAAAAGCAAAACCTGCTTGCCTGCGAGCAGATACTCGCGGATGAGCGAAAAATAAATCTCGCTTTTGCCGCTTCCCGTATCGCCGAAAATCAAACTCGTTTTATGACTCTTTGCAAAATTTAGCGCTTCTTGTTGATTTTGGTTTAGGTTTGGGATTTTTGAAAAAAACTCCGTCGTAGCTGATTGGTCGGTGCTTATTTTTGGCAACCGTGCGGGATTATTAAAATTTAATTTAGTAGCAACACTCTCATTTAATTTCAAATTTTCTTGCAAGCTATTATTATTTAAATTTTGGGGCAAATTTGACTCCGATGTTTCGTTTAATTCCGTAGCCAAATTTAACTCTTTGCTATCGTCAAATTTTGCATTTGTCTCTTTTTTATCGCTCAGAATTTGCGCTTGCGTCAAATTTTGCAAGCAAGGCGCTTCAATTTCTAGCGGAGTAAAAAGCCCAGCAGAGACAGATAAATTTACGACGTAATAATGCGAGATAAATTTTAAAAGCGAAATTTGTATCGGTGTAAGCGTGGCGGGTAAAATTTCTAAAATTTCAAGCGTTTTAAAATTCGGCTCGGCCACGCCTTGGAGGACGTAGCCGATAGTTTTTTTATTTTTTATATTGATTAAGACTTGGGTAAAATTGGGTATTTTAAAATCTGAACAATATGTAAGCGACTTAAGGTTTAAGCCGCTCGGAATTATTTGGTAGTAGAGCATTACTCCAATTCTTGACAAAATCGACCGGCCTCGTTATCGGCACACACAAAAGTTCCAGTATTTTGAGTGTACGTAAAAGTAGCCGCTCTGTTCCTCAATGTAAAAACATAGACATTAGCCGCGCTGCTAGTCCAGCCACTTTGCCTACTAGGAACTATACCGTTTTGTAAAACCCCTTCAAAAAGTACATCATTATTTGTACCCTCAAGAGCTGGATACGCGAATCTACCGGATAACATATTGGTATTGTATGAGTTTATTATCGCGCTTCTTATAGATGCTATGTCAGATTTTGCTCGCGTGATTATTGCATCGTCCCTAGTAACAAACAGTCTAGGCACTGCAACTCCAGCCAAGATACCTATAATAACTATTACAAAAACAAGTTCAATTAACGTAAAAGCGCGTCTCATTGAGGCCCTTTCTTGATATAAAGGATTATTAAAAATAAGTAAAAATGGGTAGGTAAAATTTAAAAAGGGCTCGATCTAGTCGAGCCCAACATTTCTAAATAAACAGACCAAAGGTATTATCTAACTACAGATAGTCCTGTGATTTGTACACCATTAGCAGCAGGAGCAGCTTCCCATTGGTTTGTAGTAGTATTAAATGTTTGACCTACAAATTGTGCATTCATATATTTTTGAATCTCTGGATCAGCTATAACTTTTACACAAATAGGCGCAGCAGCATCAGCACCAGCTGCTATAGTTACAAACGCAGGTGTTCTAGTGGTTGCGTTATTTACCTCTGGAGTAAGCGTGAATGCTAGGCAGTTTTTGCCAGCTGATTGTAGGGTTCCAGTTGCTGTTCCATTTGCTGTTCCATTTGGAAGTATAGTAAGATCAGTACCGCCACTAATAACAACGTTACTCATTTGTGCCTTTGTACCAAATCTTCCTTGTGAAGTATAGTAAGCTCCGATATCGCTTATTAAAGTACTTACGTTTGTTGCAGCTTTTGCTATCTCAGCATCATCACGAGTTGCAGTTAGTCTTGGTACTGCTACAGCAGCTAAAATACCTAAAATAACGATCACGAAGATCAACTCAATCATTGTAAAACCTTTTCTCATATGAGACTCCTTGTGTTTATTTCTGCATACACTTATGCAGTTGGCGGAATTATATAGATAATTAGCTTAAAAATAGATTAAAATGAAATCTTTTTATATGGGTGCGTGTAAAAAAGTAATCTAGGATAAAATTTAACTTATT
>CALIWP010000210.1 GCA_938046705.1 uncultured Campylobacter sp.
CTCGGGACCTGCGGCGCAGACGATCAAAATCGACCTGCCTAAATTTACGCTCATCGGCGCTACGACGCGCGCGGGCATGATCTCGGCACCCCTGCGAGATAGATTCGGGATGGATTTTAGGCTGCAGTTTTATACCAGAGAGGAGCTGGCTCGTATCGTGCAGATCGCCTCGGTAAAGCTTGGCAAAGAGTGCGAAAAAGCCGCAGCTCTCGAGGTCGCCGCTCGCTCGCGCGCCACGCCTAGGATCGCGCTACGGCTGCTAAAGCGCATACGAGACTTCGCCGAGGTAAACGACGAAGCCGTTATCTCGCAACCTCGTGCCAAAGAGGCTCTGGACGCGCTTGGCGTAAACGATATCGGCTTTGACGAGATGGATATCAAATATCTAGAAATCCTGCTCGCCGCCAAACGCCGCCCGATGGGGCTAAGCACGATCGCCGCGGCTCTAAGCGAGGACGAGGGCACGGTTGAGGACGTGATCGAGCCCTATCTGCTCGCTAACGGCTACATCGAGCGCACGGCAAAAGGCAGGCTAGCAAGCGCCAAAGCCTACGAGGTGTTTAAACTCAAATTTGACGGGGATACGCAAAAGGGACTGTTTGAGGAGTGAGGCAAATTCGGCTCGCTCGTAAAATTTAATCGCCAAATTTTAGTCGCTTTTGCTAGGGATTTTATCTCAGGCTTAAATTTGACGAACATAAAAATCGTCGCCGTTTGCGCGCGGGTAAAATTTGATCGTATTTTTGTCGATAATTAAGAGAGGCGTGAATTTAGCCGCTACGAAATTTTGTCGATTTTAAAACGAAAGTCGTAGGTTTGGTAAAATTTGAGCGAAAATCGCGCGCAAATTTGATTTTATTTACGGCTTGGAATCGTGCGATGGCGGCGGTAAATTTCGGCGCGAGAGCAAAAACCGAAGCACCGAAATTTGAAATTTTATCTAAAACTAAAAGTCCAAGAGCCTTTATTGGTTTCAATCTCTGCTTCTAGAGGATCGCAGTTTGCGCCAATCCCCTCCTTATCTCCAAAATTAAGCTCAATCGCATTGTCCTTGCCGTATTTATCGTAAAAATCCGGTATAGCTAGAGTTTCGATCATTTCGAGTTTTTCATTGTCAAATACATACACGCTGTATTTATCCTTACTAGCATTAAAGTGAAAATTATATTTATTATCTTTAGATCTTTTATCCCAAGATACAGGACAGTTTCCCCTGTTTACAATCAGGCTATATATCCTGAGCCCGTCTTCTAGCGAGGTTATGATAACCGCTCCTCTTCCGGTCTGTACCTCAAGAGGCGCCTTATCTGCCGCCTTTGCTCCTTCGCTGCCGCAGCCTATGAGTATCGCCGCAGCTAACGCTAAACTTAGCTTCGTCATTTGTTTTCTCCTTTTAGTTTTTTGATAGCTTCTTTTCTTTGCCCGTCTTTGGGCTCACCAAGGCTAGGTAAAGTTTCTAAAAGCCCTGCAGCAAGCTCCTCGGAAATCAAAAAATAGCAAGGCTCGCCGTTTCTAGTAACGGGATAGCCGTTTTTGCCCTCCATAGAGCTTTTCCACCTCATACCTACGCGCCAACCGCCCATACTACCGCTAAAACCATAAATGACCTCAAAGTCGCCCTTTTCGTAAAACGTTTCGGGCTTAACGTCAAACGGATAAAAACCGCTCATTAATCTCCTTTAAATGAAATACAAAGGCATTCTATCCCCCCCTTTTTTTTTAAAAATCAATTAATCTTTCATTCAAATTTGCCTCCTAATTTTTCCCTTAAGCCTGCCGGATCTGCCCAAAAATAGCGTTAAATTTGCCGTATGCGCTTAGATGTCTGCCGCTCGTTCGCGAGCATCTAAATTTACGCCTGATTTACCCAGTCGCGCTAAAGCCGCCGACACCGCCTGCCTGTCCGCAAAACCCCGTAAAATCTGATATAATAAGTTCCTCAAAGGAAAAAAATGAATAATCGAGTGTTTTTTGGCATCTTCGCTCTTTGTGCGTTGGCGCTAGTCGTGTACCTTTTTAAGCCATTTTTGCTAAATATCTTTATCGCCGCCTTGCTAGCCGTCGCCACCTCAAACGTAAATGTCAAATTTTTGCAGCTAACGAAGGGCAAAAGGACGCTCTCGGCCGCGCTTACGACACTAGCGCTGTTTTCGCTATTTATCGCGCCGCTTTTGTACGCCGTGATCGAGATCGCCAAACACGCTGCAAACTTTAACACCGGCTACATAACAAATACGCTAGATTATTTTCAAAGCGGCAAATTTCAGCTACCCGAACCGATCAAATTTTTAGAACCGAAAATCAAAGAGATGATCGCCGATATCGACGTCAAGGCCATCTCGGCAAATCTCATCGCAAATTTAGCCGGCATCGGAAAATCAAGCGTGAACTTTCTTTTCGACATGATTTTCATCCTCGTGTTTTTCTTTTTTGCGGTGCTTTACGGTAGCGAGCTTGTTGGCTACCTAAAAAGCGCGCTTCCGATGAAGGAGAGCGAGAGCGAGTTTATCCTCAGCGAAGTGGCTAACGTCATGAGCGTCGTACTTTATTCTATCGTTTTAAACGCGATTTTGCAGGGCTGCCTTTTTGCTATCATCACGATTTCATACGGCTACAACGGCTTTTTGATGGGCATACTCTTTGCCTTTACTTCGCTTGTTCCGGTCGTGGGCGGATTGCTAGCTTGGGGGCCGATCAGTCTTTACGAGTTTGCTAACGGCAACACCGCGGCCGCGATCGTCATCGCCGTCTATACTATCGTGGTGATCTCCATCGTCGCAGATACGTTTTTAAAGCCGATCGTGATTAAATTTATCAACGACAGGCTCGTAAAAATCCCGACCAAGATCAACGAGCTGCTGCTGTTTTTCTCAATGATAGCGGGTATCTCGACGTTTGGCTTTTGGGGGCTTATCTTGGGACCTGCGATCGTGACGTTTTTTATCTCGACGATCAAGCTTTATACATTGCTTAAAGAGCGCGCCGTCGTATAAATTTGCCTAAAATCGGCGATATTTTTAGCAAATATCACAAATCTAACACGAATTTTATTATTTTCTGTGCTATAATCCTTAAATATAAAATTTAATGTTCCACATTAAATTTGCGGGACGTAAATTTGCTAAATTTAACCAAGGAGTTTTTATGAAACTAGCAAAACTAAGTTTGGCCGCCGTTTTGGCGCTTGGCTTTTTAGGCGCCGCAAACGCAGCCGACACCTTTGGAGAGGCGTTTACCAAAGGAAAACTAGCAGGCAAGATCCAGGCTACCTACGTGGATCAAAAAGACGAACGCGCGCCGATACACGACGAGCAGCTGACGTCTATACAGCTTGAGCTTGGCTACGTGACCGATCCGTTTTACGGCTTTAGGCTGGGCGTTACGGGACAGGGCAACTTCTTGCCGTTTAACAGCATGAGAAAAAGCGGCACTCTATACGACAAAGAGTGGAGAACGCAAGGCGCGGTAATGTCTGAAGCGTATCTAGGCTACGGTATAGGGCAGACCGATATCAAATTCGGCCGTCAATACGTAAACACTCCGCTAGTAGCGGGCAATCCGACGCGCGCGTTTAAAGAGGCGTTTGAGGGTCTAACGATCGTAAATAAAGACATACCAAACACTACCTTGATCGGCGGCTGGTACTATAAATTTCAAGGCAGAAGCGCCGTCGTAACGGGCGGCAAAGAGGGACGCGCTCCGCACTTTAAAGATAGAGTCATCGTCGGTGGCATGGGGCCTGTGGCGTATGAGTTTGATAATATCTTTACCGGCGCGGTCATAAATCAAAGCATCCCGAATCTAAAACTAACCGGCGCATACGCTAGAGTGACCGATCTTAGGCGCGGCGCTTTGCAGGGCGACATCAACTTCTACCTAGCCGAGGCTAACTACAAAGTACCCGTCGGCGACTTTAAACTGGGTTTTGACGCGATGTATAAGGGCTCTCGCACTACAAGAGGCTTAGAAGATCTAAACTACGACGGAAATATGATCGGTCTAAGAGCCGGCATTTATGATTTCGTGGGCTTTAGCGCCTCTTATGCTTATACGACCGTCGGCGACAACGACGCTTTGGCGTTTGGTCTAGGTAACGGCCCTGGCTCATACACGCTGCTTCCTATCCGCGGACCTTTCGTATTTACGGGCTATGCGGGTATGAATACGCATAAACTTTTGTTTGAATACGACTTTAAAGAGGTGGGCGCCGAGGGTCTAAAAGCAAAACTACATCTAGTAAAAGGCAAACAAGACGCCCCTCACCGCAACGCCGGTCCGACCGCGGCTAACACGCACATGAACGTCCAAGGCTGGGCGGCGCAGGCTAGCTACGATATGCCGTGGGTCAAGGGGCTAAGCGCAAGCGTCACGTATACGGCTCTTGAGAGAAAGAACTTTGATACCAGAGGAGCCGTTAGAAAGACCGATAACAACGAGCTTTGGCTACAACTTGGATATAAATTTAACCTTCTAAACTAGCTACTTTAATGCGGACGCAAATTTGACGCGTCCGTTACTTCTTTTTATTTTGTGTTATCGTCGCAAATTTAGCTTTGTAAAACCGGCACAAATCTGATCTTTTTGAGCAAATTTGCACCTAAATTTAAAAGATAAAATCAAGAACAGTTAAATTTGATAAAGTGGGATTTGAAAAAATAGCGTGGATTTAAAGGCTGAAATTTGTCCGTAGCGATCTAAATTTACTTTCGCGCTTTGTATGGGATCGGCCGAAGATAAAAGCAAATTTAAGCTTGCAAGGACAAATCGTTCGCCCGAGCAAGCTATAAATGAAGGCCTATCTTTCGTAAAATTTACCGAGTACGCCGCTGCCGATCTCTTTACGTTCGCCGTCCTCTATCATCACGGCTTTGCGGTCGATATCGACGGTTTTGTCGGTGTTGATGATAAATTTGAGCTCGTACGAGCGCGAGTTTATCTGTTTTGGCATATCTCCGAAAAATATCGGTTTCGCCGGGCGTTGCGAATCAAACGCGGCCCATTGAAACTGGCTTATGAAGGTGCTAAATAAAAAGGCATTGCTGTTTAGCTTGTATTTGTTTGCGAGCTCGTCCGCGATCGCGTCGTTATCGCAGTTTACGGGCGCACTGAAGCTACTTTTCTTTGCTTTCTCTTCGTCGTATTTGCAAAATTTATTCGCCAGCGCCAGCATATCCTCTTTGTTTGCGTCGCTGCTGCCTTCGGTTTTTAGTTCGTTGTAGTTATTCATTATCCGCTCTAGCGTCTTTTCTAGACTTTTTTGCGCGTCGTCTTTGGCTTTTTGTACGGCCTCTTCGTAGCGAGCGTTTTGTTTGTCAAATTCCGCCTTGAGCACGTCGCTACTAACCTCGCAAGTTACTTTGACTAGTTTTAGATCGTTTCCGCTAACGTCTTCCCATTTTACCTTTTGGCAGCCCTTGTAGCCGTCAACGGCGGCGCCTATCGTCATTGATTTTTTTATCGGTAGCGTGTAGTTTTTGACGATATCGATGTTGTTATCGCCGCATCCTGTTAGCGCCAAAACGGCAGCTATGAGAGAAGATTTTATTTTTATTCATTCTCCTGAAATTTAAAAGTCTAAATCTAGCTAAATTTAGCTTAATGTTAAGACGCATTTAAAGCGATGAGCGACCGAATTTGGCTGCCTAAATTTGACTAGTAAAGCGGCAGATCACAAGCTAGTTTTTAGACTTCTTTTGTGCTTTCTTATCTTTTTTATCGCCCAGTCGTAGTGTGATGAGGTGCTGCCGGTAATGTAGGCGGCGAGGTTTAGTTTGCCCGTGAAGTTAAAATATCCGCGCGTAAAAAGCTCCTCGTCGCTAAAATTTGCCGTAAGCTGCATTGCTTTTTCGTGAGTTTGCACTAGCAGAGTTTTAGCCTCGCAAAGCGGCGTATCTTGGTGGTTGCGCCAAATTTGCATGTTCATCTGCGGGTATGTTTTCCAGTTATACGGCTCGGGTAAAAACGCAGTCCGCTCACCGCTTAGGTTCTTTTGGATAAAATTTATCAAAAGCAAGTGCCACTCGTAAAGGTGCGCAAGTACGTCTCGGACGCATTTATCTCTATCCTCGAAGTCAAATTTGGCCTCTTGCTCTGCCTCATTCATGCTTTCAACTAGCGATAAAAGCTTTTTAAAATTTGTCTCTGAAGCGCTTAGTAAGTCTATTTTATTCGTAGGTCGCGGCATTTTTTATCCTTGACTAAATTTGAGCAAATTTTACAGCTTGTTTTTAAAATTGCACTTTAAAGATACTGGTATTACCAAAAGATACAAAATATAAAAGGTAAAATTTAATTTA
>CALIWP010000211.1 GCA_938046705.1 uncultured Campylobacter sp.
CCGCTAAATTTTAAAATTTTACTTCTCAAACGCCTTTTCTAGGCTAAACGGAAACGCCTGATAGCCCATCGCGTTGGTCATTTTGATTTCGATCGACGGCTCTTTTGCGCCCCATTCAAACTCGTTGATGTGAGGGCTAGGCACGCCGACCGGGCGGCCTTTAGCGATATCAAACTGCATACCCGCGACCGCCGAGTAAACCATCACGCTGTCAAGGTCGTCTTGATACTGCGCTAGCGAAGTAACCGAGCTGTACCACTCGCTGCCGCGCTGTTTGCCGTACTCCCAGACCTGCTCGACGGTTTTAGCTTTTTCGTCGACTTTATAGACGACCGCGCGGGAGTATTTCATACCCGCCATCGCAGGCTGCTCCATACCGCGGGTGTCGCCGTTATCAAAGACGGTGAGATATACGACGCCCTTTTTGGACTTGCTATCGATGCGAAATGCCGTATGCTGCGTCCACTGCCAGTCAAATCCGCCCTTCTCGCTCTCATATCCCGGGCATTTTGAGTATTCGTCCTCGCAGACGATTTTTTTGCCGTCTTTATCTACAGGCTGGAGTAAGTAGCCTTTAAACTGATCTTTCCAACCTTTGTGCGCGCCCATTATCCATTTGACTTTTTTGTCGCGTCCGATCTTGATGACGGCGTCTTGGTGGCGGCTGGAGATGATGTGATGCTATCGTCGCTTGGATCATAATCCACGCTATTTACGTGCGCCCAGTTGCGTCCGGGGCCCGAGCCCACGATGTCGCCCCATTTTTCGTTCGTATCCATCTCGGCTAGCTCGTCCGAGCTCGCGGTGTGGCCCGCCTTGCTAGCGTCGATGTTTAGGCACACGGCGCCCTGATCGAGCGTTTTTAGCACGATGTCGCGGTACGGATCGAGAATTTCATACAGCCTAAAGTCATCCACCACGTTGCCGTCGCGATCGACCTCGACGATGACGTCGCGCACGGTGCGGACGTTTTTACCGTCGGCGCGTTTATAGTTGGCGTTTGCCGCGCGGAGGAAATAATGTCCGTTTTGCGCTACGTCCATGGAGTGCGAGAAGTCGTTATAGCCCGCAGGCAGCTCTCGGTTAAAAATTTCGCGGCCCATTATGTCGTATTTGGCGTATCGCTGCCCATAGCCCCACGTCATCGCGCCGTCGTCGTTTTG
>CALIWP010000212.1 GCA_938046705.1 uncultured Campylobacter sp.
AAGATATCGTCGTTGAAAGGAACAGTAGCACCTTTATCTACCATTTTAGAAATAGTACCTTTGTGAACTGTACCTACCGCAAATTCAGTTTCGTATTTGTCCCAAGGGTTAGGGGTGGTTTGCTTATGTCCTAATGACAATTTGTGTCCTTCGGCATCTAATTCAAGTACTACTACTTCAATCTTATCACCAGAGTTTACAAATTCTGATGGGTGTTTAATTTTCTTAGTCCAGGAAAGGTCGGTGATGTGTATAAGACCGTCGATACCTTCTTCGAGTTCTACGAATACACCGAAATTAGTGAAATTGCGAACAGTACCTGTATGTTTAGAACCTACTGGATATTTTTCAGTGATGTTAATCCAAGGGTCTGGGGTAAGTTGTTTAATGCCCAAAGACATTTTACGCTCGTTGCGGTCGAGGGTCAAGATAACAGCTTCTACCTCGTCGCCGAGTTTTACGAAATCTTGAGCAGAACGCAAGTGAGTACTCCAAGACATTTCAGAAACGTGGATAAGACCTTCTACACCATCAGCGATTTCTACGAAAGCACCGTAGTCGGCAATTACCACTACTTTACCTTTTACTTTATCACCCACTTTAAGATCGTCGGCTAAAGCATCCCAAGGATGTTTGCTAAGCTGTTTCAAGCCTAATTGGATACGAGATTTGTTGTCGTCGAAATCGAGGATAACTACGTTCAATTTTTGGTCTACCGATACCACTTCGCTTGGGTGATTGATACGAGCCCAAGAAAGGTCGGTGATGTGAATCAATCCGTCTACGCCACCAAGGTCTACAAATACACCGTAAGAAGTGATATTTTTCACAACTCCTTCGAGTACTTGTCCTTTTTCGAGTTGACTGATGATTTCTTTCTTCTGTTCTTCGATATCTGCTTCGATGAGCGCTTTGTGAGAAACCACTACGTTTTTGAACTCGTGATTTACTTTCACAATCTTGAATTCCATTGTTTTGTTTACGAATTGTTCGTAATCGCGGATAGGTTTCACATCGATTTGAGAACCAGGTAAGAATGCTTCGATGCCAAATACATCTACTATCATACCGCCTTTGGTACGGCTTTTTACAAAACCGTTTACGATTTCGCCGTTTTCGCCGTAAAATTTCGTAGTCTTCGCGCCCGCTTTTGCGTCGGTTACGACCTCTTTTACGAGCTCGCCTTTTTCGTTAAATTCTTTTTGTATTTTAACCGCTTCGTTTAACGGCTTGCCGAGCGATAGGCGCTGGTCTATCACGCTTTTTAGCTTGCCGTTCGGGTAGAAAAACTCAAAATACGCAGACTAGCCGCCTATCTGGTATGCGCGGCTGTGCAGGAACCCGTTCTCGTCGTATTTTTCAAAAGTCGTCTCCTTTTTGCCGGTTCGGACGCTGGTAAATTCCTTATATGACGGCTTGCCGTCTCTGCGGTATTCAGCTATGTTATTTTCGACGAAAAAGCCTAAATTTGCATCAAAACGCTTGGTTTTTCGGTACAGTTTTAGCACCTCGCCCGCGTCAAAATCCTCCAGCAGCTCCCTTTCTAGTCCGCTCCATAGGCATCTTTGTGCGATGAACGCAGGCGCGTCTCGGTGCTCTTTTGAGTAGACTTCGAGCAGCACCCAGTGCTCGTTTTTGCGGACGACGAACGAGATTTTTAGTTTCGTGGATGGGTCGTCCGGGATCTTGCGCTTGTACCGCTCGTCCGCTTCGTCGATGACGTAGCGATTTAGCTGCGCGCCGCTCGCGTCTAGCCGGGTGATGTAGAGTCTGTTGCGTATTTTGCCGTTCTCGTCCTTTTCGCCGTTGCGCAGGTCGTACTTAAAAAATATCTCATAGGTTGCGATTTGCTTGTCGTTTTGCTGCCGGGGCTCGTAGTTGCCGCCTGCTTGTAGCGAGGTCGCGCAGGTCAAGACGATAAAAAGCCTTAATAAATTTTTCATCTATCTCCTTAGGTTTTGCGCTTATGTTGCGGCGGCGACCTTGCGTAAATTTAAAGATCGCGCCGCGTTTGTAATTTTTAAAATTTACTCTCGCGCTTTTCTATGCGCATTGCCCGATCGTCAAATTTACCGCGCTCGTTTGTTTGGGTAAATTTGACTTATCGCTTTTGGCCGTTTTGCCGCGATTTTTACCTTGCCTGCGCCGCTTGAGCGCGCTAGCCTTTTATTTCAAGATCGCAAAGCCGATACCGACTTTATCGGTGTGGCGGTTGTAGTCGATGAGGCTCTCGCCGTATCCCGTGAAGTACTTCACGTAGCCGTAAACGCCGCTTTTTCCAAACGGAAACAGCCAGCCAAGCTCGCCCGCGCCGCGGTTTGTTTTATCAAAATGCAGATTGTTTCGCACCATCGCCGTAAAGACGTGACCGCGGTAAGGCAGGGCGAAATTTATATCCATGTTGCCGAGGTATTTTTCGATGTCTGGGTTATCGTCGCTGCCCTTGCTCTCAGGGATGCGCGCCCACGCTCGCGGGATCACGACTAGACTACCGGCGTAAAGTTTGGCCTCGAGATAGACGCGGTTCCACGAGCGCGACTTCTCGCCGCCCTGGCCGTTACTCTCGTGCAAAAGTCCAGCGCGTAGGTAGTCTAGGCTCGGCAGCGCCTTAAATCTCATCGGCACGGTTATGAAGATCTCTGGGCGGTAGTTGGTCTCGCGAAACGGCGTAGAGCTCTTGGCCGTCTGCCACCACGAGCTTTGCGAGTAGCCCGCCGAGATCGTTTCGTTCATGTCAAATACGTCGTAAAACAGCGGCTTTTGCAGGCTGATTTGAAAAGCGGTCTCAAATCGGCGTCTACCTTCAACGTCATTAAACGCGTAGGTTGCCGGCAGGAGGTAGTTTAGGTGGTGCATTTTTAGGCCCAAAATTTCATCCACGTCGTATGCCTCGCCGCTTTCAAATTTTGCTTTCGGGCGCTCTTTGGAGGCGATCTTTTGCTCCTCTACGGGCGCGTCCGCTACGCTATCTGAGGGCGCGATCACGGAGCGCTCCATAGCGGCCGTTTCGCCGTCCTCGTCCGTAAATATCGCCTTTTTAGCCGCTAGTTTATAAAGCTGCAGGGCTCTTGTTTTATCGCCTTCGTATTCGAGCTTTGCGGCGGCTTCGTAGAGGCGCTTGGCTTCGTCTTTAGCGGTCGGTTCGGTCAAATTTTCAGCCATATTTTCAGACTGGCCGGCTAAATTTTGCTTCGCCATTGCAGTCTCGCCGGCTGCTGCGAAATTTAACAAAATCGCCAGTAAAACGATAATTTTTTTCATATTTTTCCTTCTTTTAAAGCTTGTTCGTAATCGGCTTGGTAGTTGATATTAAAAAACTCGTCCGCGTTTGCGAATTTTACGATCTTGCAGCGGCAGCGGTCGCGCAAAAGCCCGATCTTGTGCTCGCCCATGACAAAAAGCTTGCCCGCCGCGTCCGCTAAATCCCCGCTAAAAAACCCGCAAAGCGAGTGCGTATGCGACTCGTCCGCAGCGATAACCATATCGTATTCGCAGGCAAATTTATATAGTTCGCGCACGCACTCTTCGCTAACAAAGGGCATGTCGGCCGGGACGATAAAGACGCTTTCGTTTGGGAAATTTTTAAGGATACTGTAAAGCGCTAGCATCGGAGAAAAGGCGTTTAGGCTCAAATTTGCCGTATCTTGCACGGAAATTTGAGCGGAGTTTGGCGTGGTGTCGTTGCGCGACTCGGTCAAATTTGACCGCGAGATCTCCTCTGCGTCGGCGTCTTTGATGAGAGGCAGAGGTGGGTTAAATTTTTCAAATTTGGAGCTAACGAATACGTGATCGAAAATCCGCCCGAATTTATGCGCTCCGTAGTGCGTGAGCGTCGCAAATCCGCCAAAAGGCAGCAGCGTTTTATCGCGGCCCATTCGCGAGCTTTTGCCGCCGGCAAGGATAACGCATGTTTTCATTTTTTTCCTTAATTTAAGTGCGGTATAATAGCATAAATTTGTTTTAAGCGAGCGGTTAAACTCGCCCAGGCTAATTAAAATTATTTATCGCTGATGATTTTTCTCACCGCTAAAGCCGCTAAATTTAGCCCAAAACACGCCGTTACGCCCATAAAGCTGCCCAGCTTTACGCACCTTGGCAGCTCGGTCGAAAACACGACGTCAAATTTGCCTTTAAAGCCCGCTTTTTTAAGTTCAGTACGTATTTTTTTAGCAAACGGATCGTTGCAGGTTTGCCAGACGGAGGCGACCTTGATCTGCGTCGGATCGATGCGCTTTGCTCCGCCCATCGAGCTGATGAGCTTTTCGTGCGTTTTTAGCGCGAGCGCGATCTTGGCGGGCACGTCGTCGATAGCGTCGATCACGAGATCAAAGGGCGAAAAGTCGAAATTTGCGATAAATTCGGGCGTCATTAGCTCTTGCAGCGCCGTTACGCACTCGTATCTTTTGGCAAATTCTCCGACCTTAACGGCACCGACCGCCTCGCTGTAAATTTGACGGTTTTGATTGGTTATATCAAAAATATCCTTGTCGATGACGGTGATTTTACCCACGCCCGCGCGAGCCAGCGCGTCCGCGCAGATGCCGCCCACGCCGCCCACGCCGCAGATTAGTACGTTTGCGTTTTGAAGCTTTTTAAAATCATCGCCAAACAGCCAGCGAGACCTCGTAAACCGGTCGTTTTGATCCAAAATCACCTCGCTCAAATTTGATCCTTTATCGCGGTTTTTAAGCCTTGCAAGCTCGCATGCGCGGTCATATCGAGCATGATCGGAGTTAGCGAGGCGAAACTCTCGCTAAGCACGCTGATATCGGACTCGCCGTTTTGCTCGTAGTCTAAATTTGACGGCTGTCCGAGCCAGTAGTACTCGACGCCGCGCGGGTTGCGGTGGAGCATGGCGTGCGTGGCGTAGCTGCGTCTGCCGGCGGGCACGATGCGGTAGCCTCTAAATTCGCGGGCGGAGACGGCGGGGATATTTACGTTTAAAAACTGGCGCGGCGGTAGAGATATTTCGCGGTTTAATACGCGCGGAACGATAAATTTGACGGCTTGCTGCGCGAGCGAAAAGCCGAGTTTTTCGATACTATCGTTTTTATAAAACTGCGAAAACGCGATGCTAGGCACGCCCTGCAAAACGCCCTCCATAGCTGCTCCGCACGTACCGGAGTAGGTGATATCCTCGCCCACATTGGCGCCGTGGTTTATGCCGCTGATTACGAGGTCGGGTAGTTTTTTGTAAAGCGCATGAAGCGCGAGATAGACGCAGTCTGCGGGCGTGGCGTCGTCGAG
The DNA here is from genome assembly GCA_938046705.1 of uncultured Campylobacter sp. The sequence goes on from CALIWP010000212.1 coordinate 5,248, forward strand.
TTTGTAAAAGTCGTCGTCAAGCTTGATAAAGCGAAGAGGTCTAGTGAGCGTAAGAGAGTGCGCGCAGGCTGATTTTTCAGTACTTGGCGCGACGATCGTAACGCGCGTATCAGGCAGCTCCCTCAGTGCGCTAGCTAAAGCGTGCAGGCCGCTAGCCTCGAATCCGTCGTCGTTTGTGATTAAAATTTCTTTCAAATTTATTCCTCTTTATCACGATTAGCTCAAATTTGACGAGCGTAAATCTTTCAAATTTTTAAAGAAATGATTTTAGCACAGCTTTTATTATTTAAATTTAAAGTTTTGGCCTATGTTGGATATTGTTTACTTTGTATTTTAGTTTTTAAATTTTATTCAAATTTAAGATAGTAAATATATTATATTATATAATACCGAAATAGATTGAAATTAGTCGCAATAAGTTGATAACAACTACTGTTATATTTACATAGTATAAAAATAAGCTTTAGATTTAATTTTAATTATATTAGGAAAATAAATGAGAATTTAAGCGAACTAATAATAAAATACCGGCTTATAAATAAAGTTAAGTTTTATTTAAATTTACAAAGGAGGTTAGAAAGCCGATTATGGAAAACGCAAAGAAAAAAGCGTCTAAATGGGTCATAGCTTTGCTGGCGGTTATTGGGCTTACTGGCGGATTTGGAATTTTCACATTCTTTTTTGCCAATGGTCCTCAGCATCTTACTCATGATCCCGAAGCCTGTATAAACTGCCACGTCATGAACCAAGTCTATGAAGGCTGGTCTAAGGGCGGACATCAACACGTTACGACGTGTATAGATTGTCACATGCCTAAAGAATTCGTAAGCAAATGGCTGGCGAAAGCTAAATATGGCTTCTTGCACGGTTATGCGTTTACTTTCTTGGATAATCCCGTATCGTTTACCGCAAGCGATGAGCAAAAGGAGATCATACAAAACAATTGTATAGAGTGCCATAAGGATTATGCTAGAAATTCAGTCGATCCAAGAGCTATAGGCGATAGCTTGCCAGGCAAACACGGGCAGTATGCTAATGCCAACGAGCCGTTAAAATGCGTATCTTGTCACAGACAAGCCGGACACGCACATAACTTTTAAAACAATCCTAGGAGGAGAATAAATGAAAAATAACAAACTGTTATACGCGGTTACTTTTTTAGTGGCCGTTGCACTCGGTGCGGGCGTACTTGCTCTTTATAACGACATAGCTCATAAAAAAGAGGAGTCAAAAACTTACCCGCTAATGCTCAATAAAGTGAGCGAACTTGAGCCTGATTTTGAAAAATGGGGCGCAAATTTCCCAAATCAGCTCGATGCTTACAAAAAAATGGAGCATAAAAGCGACGCAAATCCAAAAGGAAGCGAATTTATAGAAACGGCTTTCGGCGGCGATTTACCTTATAGCAAGATTATTCGCTGGCCTGCGGCTACGGTGTTTTGGAACGGCTATGCATTCGGCGTGGATTACAGCAAACCGCGAACCCACTACTATTCGCAGATAGATCAGATCGAGACCAAAAGAAACGACAAAGAGTTTTTAAACTCTCACGGACTTCCAGCGTTTAAAGGCCAACCGGGCGCTTGCGTAAACTGCCACACCGGCTATCTAACCGCGCTTCAGCTAGATCCAGACTACAAACTAACCGAAGATCCGACTCCGGCAGCTAGTAAGCCTATGCCTTTCTTTGACGTAATGCCAAAAGAAGAAGGTCAGAAGAGAAAAGCGGCTTGGACGAAGATGAACTCTATTCCGTATTTTGACGTCATGAAAAAAATCGCGGCTAAACACGGCGAGAGTATCCACGGGTCGCATCTAGGCAGCACCTGTGCGGACTGCCACCACCCGGACGATATGAGCCTAAGAGTAACAAGACCTGCATTTGTTAACGCAATGGTTGCTAGAGGTTATGAGGCTGACGCGAAGAGCGGTATAAAAGGTACTAGACAAGAGATGAGAAACTACGTTTGTATGCAGTGCCACGTCGAGTATTATTTCGGTAAAGACCAAACCCTAACTTTCCCTTGGACTTTCTGGAAAAAAGACCAGCCGTTTAAGATCGAAAATTTCGACCAGTATTACGACGATCAGTTAGCCAAAGAGGATGGATTTAAATTTGACTACATCCATAAAGATACCGGCGCTAAAATCATCAAGATGCAGCACTCAGAGTCTGAGCTAAGCTCAACCGGTATCCACGGAAGAAGCGGCGTAACGTGCGCAGACTGCCACATGCCGTATAAACGCGCCGGAGCTCAAAAGATCACCGAGCATGAAATTTTAACTCCGCTTGCCGATATAAACGCGGCTTGCAAAACTTGCCACCCGCAAAGCGAACAAGTGCTAAAAGATAGAATTTCATTCGTACAAAATCGCCACGCTTACGAGCTAAGAAACTGCGAAAATGCGCTACTTTCTTTGATCCAGGACATAAAAACGGCCAGAGCCGAGCTAGCTAAGCATGAGAAATTTGCTTCGATCGCCGATGAAAAAGAGAGAAAAGAAGCTATCAGTAAGGCTCTTGAAAAGACTCTTTACTTGCACCGCAAAACTCACATCCGCTGGGACTTCGCATTTAGCGAAAACAGCTACGGCTTCCACGGAGACGAAGAGTCGGCTAGGATCCTAGGTCAATGTAAAGAATTTGCTCGCCAAGGACAAACCGAGCTAGTTAACGAGCTTGCGCCTTATGGTATCAGCATCAAGCTAACCCAGGAAGCTACTCCGGTTCCTGCGCCTGCTTCTTTAGGACATAAATATCCTATCGGCGTAGCGCCTACCGAAGCTATGAAAAAAGCCGACGAAGACGTTAAGAACCTAAATTTTAAATAAAACCCTTAAACCCAAGGCCTGCGGGCTTTGGGTTTTTTAAATTTACGCATTTACCTTTCAAATTTTAAAATCCGAATTTACTTATAAATTTAAATTTTATTGTTTATTTAGCCGTTTTAGGCGATAATCTTCATCAAATTTAAAGGAGAAAATATGCTTAAAAAATTTATTTTTGCTGCTCTTGCGGCGAGTTTGGTTTTCGGAGCGCAAGATCTTGCGATCAAAGCAAAACCTGCGTCAAGCATCGAGGAAACTTCGGAAGAGGAATTTGATGAATCGCAAGCACGCGTAGATGAGTGTATGCAAAAAGATAGCTCGACTGCCGGCATGATACAGTGCATAGATGCAGAATTTGCTATCCAAGATAAACTCCTAAACCAAAACTATAAAAAAGCCATGAGTGTACTAAATGACGAAAATAAAAAGAAACTAAAAGACATCCAGCGTAAATGGGTAGCCTATAAAGAGGCCAAATGCCCGTTTGTGCCGCCTATGGGTACGCTTTATGCCGTAACGGCCGCTGATTGTTACCTTCAGATGACTAAGGAGCGCGCAAGAGAGCTTGCAAACTTAGCCGAGGACTTTGAGGGTAATCAGTGAAGCTACTCGTCTCTTGTTTAGAGGCCTCTGCAAATTTGCACTTCGGGGAGGTTTTAGAGCACCTGCCAAAGTGCGAGCTAAAAGGCATTTTCGACGAGAAATTCGGCGAACCTTTTATGCGAAGCTCGGAGTTTTCCGCGATGGGCTTCGTGGAGGTTTTGCCGCTTTATTTTAAGGCAAAACGCGCGATAAAAGAGATGACGCGCCTAGCCGCGCAGTGCGACGCCGTGCTACTTATCGATAGCCCCGCCTTTAACCTGCCGCTAGCCAAAGCGATCAAAGAAGCCGGTATCAAAACGCCGGTGACCTACTATATCTTGCCGCAGGTGTGGGCGTGGAAGGCCGGACGCGTGGCGAAAGTCGAGGCGTACTGCGATCATTTGGCTTCGATTTTGCCGTTTGACGGGATGTACTACAACCGTTCGCGCTACGTCGGGCACCCGTTGCTTGATGAACTACGAGTGCGAAAAAACGAGCTTTTGCAAAGCGGTAAGATAGCCTTTATGCCAGGATCCCGCCGAGCCGAAATTTCGCGTTTGATGCCGATTTTTCGCGAGGTAGCGAGCCGTATAAAAGACAAAGAAAAACTGCTCGTCGTGCCGCCTTTTTTGGCAGACGAAATGCAAATTTACGGCGACGTTAGCGACTTTAGCGTGGTTACGGACGCGCCGCGCGCGCTTTTGCAAAGCGAGTTTGCCTTTATCTGCTCGGGTACCGCGACGCTGCAGGCCGCGCTCGTGGGTACGCCGTTCGTGCTAGCCTATAAAGCCAAAGCCATCGACATAATGATAGCGCGGATGTTTGTGAAGCTGCGCCACATCGGGCTTGCAAATATCATGTTTGATTTCATGGGCGAAGCGGCGCTGCACGAGGAGCTGTTGCAAGAGGAAGTAACGCCAAGCAATCTAATAAAAGCCTACGAGAGCTGCGATAAAGAGAAGTTTATCAAAGGCTGCGAGAAACTGCGAAAGTACCTAAAGCACGGCTCTGCAGCTAGCGTAGCTCAAATTTTAATAACAAACAAAGGATGAAAAATGACC
>CALIWP010000213.1 GCA_938046705.1 uncultured Campylobacter sp.
AGCCTGTGGCGGGCTCTAGGATTGCTTTTTTTGACAATGAAAACTCCGTGCCGACAAAAAGCGCAAAGCCAGAGCTTGAGGCGCTTAGTCTAAATTTCGCTGCGGCCTTGGAGGACGAAAAGATAACCGCGTCCGAGACGAACCCGCAAATTTTCATCAAAAACACATACACTTTTATGCGCACTCACTACGATAGAAACCTGCTGCCGGCACAGTATAGAAGCGCGCTAGAGCCGTATTTCGACGACTTTTTTAAGCCAAATTTAAATACAAACGAGCTGATTTTGGGCTTTAGCTGGAAGGCGTTTGATTTTGGCGCGAACAAAAAGCGGCGCGAGATAAAGCGCATAAGCGCGCTGCAAGCGAAGCTAAATCTGGATCAAAAGCGCTTGCAAAACGAGCTAAATTTGACGAATATCAAAAACGATCTAAAGACGCTCGAGCAAAAGATAGCTGCGGGCGAAAGTGCGGTAAATTCGGCGCAAACCTCGCTAAATGCCGTTAGCAAAAAGTATGAAGCTGGGCTGCTTGGGTACGTCGAGTTTTTAAACGCGACCGCGCAGAGCTTTAGCGCAGGCAGCGCGCTGGAGCTAAGCAAGAGTAAATTTGAGATCAAAAAGGCGGAGTATCTGTATGAACGCGGTGGCAAAATCGCCGAAAATATCGAAAAAACGGAGCGCAAATGAATAAAATTTTACTTTTTTTACTGAGCGCGGCGGTTGCGCTTTGCGCGCAGGATAAAATTTACGCGAGCTTTGACGTCGCGCCCGCAAAAGACGCGCAGCTCGCGCTAAAAGCCGTCGGTATCGTAAAGGCCGTAAACGTAGAAATTGGCTCTGCGGTAAAGCGCGGCGACGTGCTACTCGAGCTTGAAAACGAGAGCGAAAAGCTAGCCGTAAAGCTCGCTCAAAACGACCTAGAGAGCGCGCAGACGGCAAAAGCCCACGTAAAAAGCGTGCTGGATAAATTTAAGCTCGTTCAAAGCGTGAGCTCGAAGCAGGCTTTTGAAAATGCGGAATTTGATTTTAAAAATGCCTCACTAGCCGAAAACAGAGCGCATCTAGCGCTAAATTTGGCGCAAAGAAGACTCGAGGATACTCGGCTGCTAGCGCCTTTTGACGGGACGATATCGGGCAAGAGCATCGAGGTCGGCGAGGGCGTGGGCGGCGTAGCGCAAAAGCTGATGTCGATCTTTTCGTATCCGGACGTGAAGCTCAAGCTTAGCTTTGACGAGAAATTTAAAGACCGCGTGAAAATCGGTAGCGAATTTATCTATAAACTAGACGGCCAAAGCGAGGAGAGGCGCGGTAAAATCAGCCTCATCTACCCGACTATCGACACGAAAAACGGCAAAATTTACGCCGAAGTGCAGGCGCGAAATTTGACGCCGGGGCTTTTTGGCGAGGGATATATCGTCTCAGATTCGCAGGACGGGGGCGCCGAGCCCAAAAACAAGGACGAAAATAAAACGTCTGGGCTTAAATTTGAAGGCTTAAAAAACGGCGGACTTGCGAGCGCGAAATTTGACGTAGAAAAAACTAGTTTCGGCACGGCGCGGTTTTCAAATTTAACGTCGCAAACGAAAAGCGAGGTAAATTTGATCTAAAATTCGGCGTGCGGCGTTAAATTTGACTCCGCCGAAAAAAATGCAAATTTGACGGTCGCGTTAAATTTATCGCATAAACAAAGCGGCACAATTTTAAACGCCGAATTTGACGCGGCGCAAATTTTACTCACCGATAAATGCCAAACGCTTTTTACGGGGCGGGGCGGCCGGGCAAATTTTACGCAAAAGGCAGTTTTGGCGAAGGCGCAAAATGTATAAACTAGCCATAAATCGCCCGATTACGACGCTGATGTTTTTCGTCGCGCTCGTATTTTTCGGCGCGATGTCGCTTCTTAGGATGCCGGTAAATCTCTTTCCTGAGGTCGTCATCCCGCTGGTTAAGATCACGACCTATGCGCCTGGCGACATGAGCCTCATCGAGAGCAGGGTCACTAAAAAGATCGAGGACGAGGTCTCTACGATAGACGGTATCAAAAAGATTAGGTCTTATACATTTAACAACCTCAGCATCGTCATGGTTGAGTTTAATCTCAAGAAAAACATCGACGTCGCCGCAAATGACGTGCGCGACAAGGTCGCAAAGGCAAAGCTAGACGCGCAGCCCGAGATAGAGAAAATCAACAGCGACAGCGGCAAGGTGGCGAGCTTTTTCGTTAGCCGCAAGGACGAAAATTTAACCGCACTCATGCAAACGGTAAAAGACGAAGCAAAGCCGTTTTTGCAGCGCGTAAAAGGCGTGGGCAAGGTCGATGATAAGGGCTTTTTGGAGCCTGAGATTAAAATTTACCTTGATCCGTTTAAACTCGATAAATACGCCCTAACCGCAGCCTCGGTCATAAATATAATCAAA
>CALIWP010000214.1 GCA_938046705.1 uncultured Campylobacter sp.
CGCTACGAACGCTCTACTTGTGGGCGACGCAGCCGAAGTTTCAAATGTATTTCGCAAGCGCGTTATGCTAAGACAAGCCGTCGCAATGCCGTAATAAATTTAGGAGCGATTCCGCTCCTAAATCTCTTTTCTATAATTATCTCAAATTTCTAAAATCTAAGCATATTTCTATCCGCTAAAATCAAAATTTAAATAGACTTGATAATCAAAAAAAGAGCTTGTTGATACTATGGGTACTTGATAGCCGTTTTTATTTTCGCTAAAGTTTTGAAATGGTAAAATGAGGAATTAAAACATATTTTATTGGAGTTTTTATGAGTAAATTTTTGAAATTTATACTTGCTTTGTTTATCCCTTTTATGCTAAATGCGGCCGATACCGACTACGGTCCCGAGATACAGAGCATAAAAGATTCGTTCGTAAGCATCATGCAGCAGTACAAGGACGGCAAGATCGACGAGGCAAAAACCGCCACGCAAAACGCGTATTTTGGGCATTTCGAAAATATCGAAGCGGCGATCAGGGTAAATTTTACGAAAGAAAAAGCCTACTCGATGGAGTCTAAATTCGGCAAAATCCGTAAAGCTATCATCGCTAAAAAACCGGCAGAAGAGATACAAGCGATAATGGACGAGCTAAACAAAGAGATGGATGAGGTTTTGCCCGTCATAAACACCGGTCACAAGCTAGTGGGCGAGTACTCAGACCCTAAAAACGCGGACGCCGCGCAGACAGCCAAGACTACCGAGGCTAGCCAAACTACGGCGCAACCCGCAAGTATCGCCGCTATAGAGCCGCACTGGCAAGTGGTTTATAACGACATAAAAACAGCCCTTAGCGCTGCGGGCGCGGCTTACGAAAAGGGCGATAAAGACGCAGCAAAACAGCAGATAAACAACAAAGCCAAATTTGAGCTATATCGCAACACGAAGTTAGAAGAGGCTATCCGTAGATTTATAGACGGCGGTCAGGGTATCGACGGCGACATCCAAAAACGCATGGGTTCGGCGATAATAGCGATAAACAACGATGTAGCCGCCGACGTACTAAAGTCAAATTTGGAAGAGCTTGATGCGCTGATATACGAAAACGTCGCCAAGCTACCTATGGACTCGGGCTCGCTAGCTACCAACGTAGTTTTGCCTGATAGCGCCGAGGATGACGCGGCTACTGATTTTGCGCCCGTCGTTGCCAACATAAAGGCAAAAATCGCCGATGCGATCAAACTTTACGCCGCAAAAGACGTAGATAAAGCTATGAGCGATGCGCAGGATATTTACTTCGACGAATTCGAAGGTAGCGGCATGGAAAATAAAGTAGGCGCGATAGACGTCGGTCTAAAAACTAAGATAGAAGGAAATTTCGGCGAAGTAGTCGCGCTGATGAAAGCGGGCGTGAGCGTCGAGAGACTCCAGCAAGCAGCCGATAATCTAGGCGCAAATTTAGACGCCGCGCTAGAAAAAACAAGCGGCAGCAGCTCGCCTTGGGCGCTATTTGTTTACGCGCTTACGATCATACTTCGCGAGGGATTTGAGGCGCTCATCATCGTAGCGGCAGTCGTGGCGTATCTACTAAAAACCGGCAACGAAAAGCGCATGAGTATCGTTTACAGCTCGCTTGGCGTAGCGGTCGTGTTAAGCTTTGTTATGGCGTGGATTATGAATTTGATATTTGCGGGCGCTGCGGGTCAAAAAAGAGAGGTAATGGAGGGTGCGGTGATGCTTATCGCCGTGGGACTACTCTTTTACGTCGGTTTTTGGCTACTTTCAAATGCGGGTGCGAAAAAATGGAGCAAATATATCCAAAGCCACGTCAGCGAGTCGATATCCGCGGGCTCTGCTAAGGCGCTTTGGTGGACGGTATTTTTAGCGGTATTTAGAGAAGGCGCGGAGACCGTGCTTTTCTATCAGGCGTTGATTTTTGACGCTAAAGATAGCGCGGGCTACTCGATGATCGCGCTGGGATTTGTGGTGGGTCTTATCGTCTTGCTTGTCACTTACTACGTGTTTAAAATTTTTGCTATCAAAATCCCGATCAAGCCGTTTTTCTTGGTCACTTCGGCGATCATTTTTTATATGTCGATCGTGTTTGTGGGCAAAGGGCTTATGGAGTTCGTCGAGGGTAAAATTTTCGTTCCGACCAAGATCGAAGGCTTCCCGACTATCGAGTGGCTGGGCATTTATCCGTATTACGAGAGCTTAGTACCGCAGACTATCATGATAGCAGCGCTAATCATCGGCGTGATCATAATGAAAAAAAAGCAAGCCAAAGAGGCTTAAATTTGACGTTTCTAGCTTTCGCGGGTTGCCGCGAAGCTTAAAATAAATTTACAAATCAATTTAAAGGAGAGAACATGAACAAATTTGTTAAAACAGCTTTGGCATTCAGCCTTGCTGCTTCAGTAGCCTTAGCAGGCGAGTTTCCTATCGGCGATCCGGTAGAAATCAACGGTATGGAGATAGCTGCCGTTTATCTAGAGCCGATCGACATGGAGCCAAAAGGCATCGACCTAGCTCCTAGTAAAGCAGACATCCACCTAGAGGCCGACATCCACGCTATCGAGGGAAATAAAAACGGTTTTGCAGCCGGCGAGTGGATCCCTTATCTAAAAGTTAATTACGAGCTAAAAAACCTAGATAACGGCAAAGTTAAAAAAGGTACGTTTATGCCTATGGTCGCTCAAGACGGCCCTCACTACGGTGCTAACCTAAAAATGGATACGGGCGTTGGCAACTACGAGCTAAAATTTCACATAGAAAATCCTGAAAAACAAGGCTTCGGTCGTCACGCAGACAAAGAAACGGGCGTAGGTAAATGGTTCGAGCCGTTTACCACGACCTATAAATTCCAATACACCGGAGCGCCTGCTAAATAATTCGGGCTTAGAGCGGCTAAGTCCGCTCTAAATTTTATTCAAATTCTCAAATTACAGGGCTGATCATGTCTATATATTTCGTCCAAGTTATCTCATCGTTACTGGGATTTGTCCTTTTTGCAGCGTTAAACAACGACAAAAAGAGCCTAAAAGCGCTGTTTCTACCCTCGGTTTTGGGTATCGCAGCAGGCATAGTCGTTTTTAAGATCGCTAGACTCACGCTTCACGACGCGGGCGTTAAAATGGTATTTGACGCGGCTACTTTGGTATTTTTGCTAGTTAGCGCGCTTTGGATTTTTATCAAATTTAACCCTGCAAAGATGATAACGTTTTTCGCCTTGGGTGCGGGCTACGGCCTAACTTACGCTCATGCTGGCGCGAATTTTCCGGTATTTGCCGGCGAGCTACTCGATACGCAGTCTATCATCAGCCTATTTTTGATGATATTTGCGTTTTTGCTCTTGCTGATTTTGTTTTTCGTCGTTTCAAATTTAAAAGAGTGCCTATGCAAGCACGTTTTATGGACGTTTTCGATTCTTTCGCTTGCAGTTTTGATAGTGCAGGCTCTTTCAAACACGGGGCTTGAGTTTATGCGGGCGGGCATGATGCCTACATATCCGTGGGCGCTCTCGCTCGTGGCCAAGGGCATTTACTACACGACCTTTTCGCAGTACTTTTTTATCTTTTTAGTTTTGGTTTTGGCGGTTATAAATTTCAAAAAACGCCCGGCTCCGCTCGTAAAATCAGTCGTGGGCTCGAACAAATTTAGATTTAACAACGCGGCTAGAAATTTCATGGCGGCAAATTCAAAAAGCAGTGCGGCTATCGTCGTTACGGCTCTGATTTTCGGGCTTTACTACGATCTACACGCGTCTAAACCGCCTGAGATCTCAGATCCTATCATCGTAGAACCCGTAAACAACGAGTTTAAATTTGACGTCGAAAAACTCGCCGATAACGAACTTCATCGCTACGCCTATATAAACGACGAAGGCAGGGAGATAAGGTTTTTTCTTTTAAACCGCTTTTCAGACCGCGCTTCGCCGATCATCGTCTTTGACGCGTGCGCGATATGCGGCGATATGGGCTACGTCAAAAAGGGCGGCGATCTCATCTGCATCTCGTGCAATGTACGCATCTTCTTGCCGTCAGTCGGCAAAGAGGGCGGCTGCAACCCGATACCTATGCCTTTTGAATTTGACGGCAAATTCGTAACCGTAACGCTCGATACCATCCAAAGCGGTGCGAACTACTTCTCAAAAGTTATCGAAAAGATGGTGCTAGATCCGGTAAGCCGCAAAAAAGTAAGCAACATCGGCTCGAAATCTTATTTATACTACAATAGGACGTATTTCTTTGAAAACGAAAAAACTCAGGCGGAATTTGAAGCCAACCCTGAAAAATACGTCGATATAAACGGGACTTTAAAATGAAAAATATGCAACTAAGGCTCATAAAAAGCTCGATCACCGGCTCGAAGGTGCAAAAAGGAATGGCCTTTATCACCATACTTTTGGCGACGGTTTTGATCGCTTGTATGCTAAATATCACGCTAAAAATCGGCGATCAGATCGCTAGCGAGCTGCGCGGCTACGGCTCAAACATCGTCGTCTTGCCAAAGGGCGAAGCGCTAGCTATCGAGATCGAGGGTAAAAATTTCACTCCGCTAAAATCGCAAAACTACCTAAAAGAAGAGGATTTGCATAAGGTAAAGGAAATTTTTTGGCGAAACAACATCGTGGCGTTTGCGCCGTTTTTAAACGGCGAGGTAAAGGATGCTAGCGGCGAAAAATACCAAATCACGGGCACTTGGTTTGATAAATTTGCAAACGTGGCCGACGAGCCTGAGTTTAAAACGGGCGTGAAAACGCTATTTGGCTTTTGGGCGGTTGAGGGCAAATGGATAGAGGACGACGATACGCAAAACGTGCTCGTAGGCGAAAATTTAGCCGCGAAGCGAAATTTGAGCGTCGGCGGCGAGCTAAATTTAAACGGTCGTAGCGTAAAAATCGCGGGCGTGCTAAAAGGAGCCGGCGAAGAAAGCTATAAAATCGTAACCTCGCTAAAGCTAGCCCAAGAGCTTCTAAATAAGCCCGGGCAGTACTCAAAAGCCGAGGTTTCAGCGATGACGATCCCCGAAAACGACCTCTCCGTCAAGGCCAGGCGAAATTTAGACAACCTAGATAGCGCCGAATACGATATGTGGTACTGCTCGGCCTACGTTAGCTCCATAGCCTATCAGATCGAGGAGAACTACGCGGGCGTAGCGGCCAAGGCGATGATGCAGGTAAGCGACGCCGAGAGTAACATCGTGAAAAAAATCCAAAGCCTAATGGGTATCGTTAGCATCATCGCGCTTGCGGTCTCCTCTATCGGCATTACATCGCTGATGACTAGCGAAATTTACAGACGTAAAAAAGAGATCGGCCTGCTAAAAGCCATAGGCGCTAGCAACTTTGAAATTTACGCCCTTTTTGCGAGCGAAAGCCTAGTCGTGGCGTTTTTTGCGGGCATTTTGGGAGCGTTTTTGGGCTATGCGTTAAGCTACATAATCGCTTACAGTATCTTTGGCTACGGCATCGGCATCGCGTGGATCGTGCTTCCGCTTAGTATCGCTTTTGCGCTTCTTATCTCGATCGCGGGCTCGCTCGTGCCGATGAGAAGCGTAGTTAAACTCTTGCCTGCGGAGGTGCTATATGATCGCAAATAAGGGCTTTTTTTATAACGTCATCTTTAAAAGCCTGCGCTTTGGCGCGGCTAGAGTGGGCGTCATCATCGTCTCTATCTTGCTTGGCGCGTGCGTGACGGCGGCATTTGTAAACGTATATCTTGATATCGACTCAAAAGTAACGAAGGAGCTAAAAAGCTACGGCGCAAACGTGGTTTTCGCTCCCGCAGACCCGGTTAGCGACGCGGTAAACGAGGCTAAATTTAACGAAAAGATCGCCAAAATCCCAAGCGACAAGCTAATCGGACAGAGCGGATACCTTTTCACGCAGGTAAACATAGGCCCAACGACTGCGATCGCTATGGGCGTCAAATTTAGCGATCTAACGCGGGTTAAGCCGTTTTTAGAGGTCAAAGAGGGGCAAGGCATAACGCTTGATTTTGACGAGAGAAACGCGCTAATCGGCACCGATCTAGCCAAACAAAGCGGCTTTAAGGTCGGCGACACGATCGAAGTAAGGCAAATCGGCGCGAACGCGGGCGAAAAGGTAAAGATCCGCGGCATCGTGCAAGACGGCGACAAAGAGGACTCGCTACTCATCATCTCGCTGCCTCTAGCGCAAAAGATAGCAAACGAGCCAAATACGCTAAACTACGCCGAGGCCGTAGTGACGGGCAAATTTGACTACATCAGCGAGCTTGGCAAGAGCCTTAGCGACGAGCAAATTTCGGTTAAACCCGTGGCTAAAATTTCAAAATCAGAGGGTCTGATTTTGGATAAGATTAAGCTTTTGATGGCGCTTGTTAGCTTTGTCATTTTGCTCATCACTTCTATGTGCGTAAACACGACGCTAAGCGCGATTTTGTTCTCGCGCTCAAAGGAGATCGCGCTGCTTAGAGCGCTTGGAGCTAGCAAGAAAAACGTGTTAAATTTATTTGGCGTCGAGACCTTCGTCACGGCATTTGCGGCGGCTTTGGCGGGCGCTATTTTAGGCTACGGCTTAGCGCAAATTTTAGGCTACGCGATTTTTGATTCGAGCATAGATTTTAGATTTATGAGTATACCGATAGCGATGGTTATCTCGCTCGTTTTTGCGGGCGTGGCCTCGATCTATCCGATCAAACGGGCGCTGGAAAACAAGATGGCCGATATTTTAAGAGGAGAATGATATGCAATACGCGATAAGATTAAACGGGATAGAAAAAAGATTTGGCGAAGTAAGGGCGCTGGAGGGCATCACATTTGACGTAAACGCCGGCGAGTGGGTTAGCATAATGGGCCCAAGCGGTAGCGGTAAAAGTACGCTGGTAAATATCCTCTCGCTGATGGACGAGCCAACCGCAGGCACGTACATGCTAGGCGGGGACGACGCTAGTAGGCTTAGCGACGAGGAGACGCTCAAATTTCGCCGCGAAAAGATCGGGCTGATATTTCAGCAGTTTCACCTCATCCCCTACCTAAACTGCGTCGAAAACGTGATGATAGCGCAGTACTATCACAGCAGCGTGGACGAAGAGGACGCTAAAAAGGCGCTCGAGCGAGTGGGGCTTGGACACAGGCTAGATCACCGTCCGAGCCAGCTTAGCGGCGGCGAGCAGCAGCGTCTGTGTATCGCGCGCGCCCTGATCAACGATCCTGATATCTTGATAGCCGACGAGCCGACGGGCAACCTAGATGAAGCAAACGAGCGCGTAGTTTTGGAGCTGTTTCAAAAGCTGCGAAGCGAGGGCAAAACGATCCTGCTCATCACGCACAACCCGGATCTTGGGCAGTTTGGCGATAAGATCGTCTATCTAAGGCACGGCAAGATGGAAAATATTCACTACGTGAGCGACGGCGAGCGCGCGGAGGCATGCGAGAGGCTAGCGAGCGAGCCAAAGGGTCAAACCGCCTTTGCGACGGTTTAAATTTGGGAAAATTATGATAAAAAAATATATATTTTTAGTTTTTGCGGCGGTGATGATCGCGGGCTGTGGAAATAGCGGCTTTGACAAACACCACATCAGCCTAAACTCGCCAAAGGGCGTAGATACGCACTATTTTCCCGAAGGTAGACGGCTAAAGATCGACGGCAAGCCATATATGCTATTTTTCTTCGGCACCTCGTGCGGCGCCTGCGTAGCGCAAGCCCCGATCGTAAATGAAATTTACTCCGAGCTTAAGGACAAATTCGGCGTTTACGGGATATTTGGACCCAGCCTTGGATTTGACAAAGATATCGACATGGTTAGGCAGCACCATATCGGCTACGACGTGATTAGCGATAAGGTTTCGGTTGATTATTTTAGCAAGGCCGTAGGCGGCGTGATGGGCGTGCCCGCGATCTTCGTCTTTGACGGCGAGGGCAATCTCAAAAAGCGCTTCATTGGACTCACGCCAAAAGCAACTCTTGAAAACGAGATCAAGCTGGTGTTATAAATTTACTCAAACGTAAAGATTTAGTAGTAAAATACGCTTAAATTTGATCCTAAATTTGACCCGTCCGCGTTAAATTTGCGGCGGTCAAATTTGAGCGAGGAGACCCGAAATGAAACTAAAAATTTTCTCTATTTTGCTATTTGCGATTTTTTTTGTAGGCTGCGGCGAACCCCGCACGCCAGAGCTTTACGCTAGAAGCACGGTGCCTATTTTTATAACAAACGGCGACGTAAAAAAAGCCTCGCGCAGCGTCTATGTTTACTTTAAAAACTCCTGCGGCTATGCAAACACGCTAGAAAACACCGTGCGAAACAAGTTACTGCAAAACGGCTTTACTCAAAGCATGGATCAAAAGAGTGCAGACGTCGTGATAATGGGCGATTTTGCGAGTTTGCAGCGCCTTGAGCGACGCGAGCGCCCGCGAGTGTATATGAATATGGGATATGGCTTTGGCAGCTACGGGCGCGCACGAAGTATGGGCTTTGGCATGCTTTTTGGCGACCCGTTTGACGATGACTTTTACGACAGGACGGATTATTATCTGTATAGAGCCTATATCAGCGTGATGATCCGCGCAAATGGCAGCGAGCAAAGAACCAACCTCGAGATCGAAAGCGGCCAGAATCTTTATTCGCCAAGTTACATAATCCCGTATATAGAGGAAAAGGTGGCGACGCAGATACTTAGTTTCTTTTATCCTTAGCGGCTTGTCTTTTTGCCCTATACTTCGCTTTGCTTCCCTTGCGGTCGCAACTGCAAGCAGACGCTAAAATTTTGCTCGGCAGACTACATGTCTAGCCTACGCAAAATTTTCGCTGCACAACCCCAAAAATCATCTCAAAATACTTCGCCTTGTCGTTTTGTGTTCAAATTTAAAGTCAAATTTGTAAATTTAGGTTTCAAATTCCGCTCGCCCAGACCCGTACCCTGAAAACGTAAATTCTACCTTAACTTAAAGAGTTAAGGCGTCGTATTTTTTCTTTAGACGAGGCGGAAATGAGCCGAGCGAGGGCGCATACATATAGTATGTAACCGAGCTTCGGCGAAATTTCTAACGAAGTATAAACCAAAAAGGCAAGCCGCAATAAAGACAAGCCGAAAAAGGATAAAAATGATACCTTACAGCAGACAACAAATCACCGACTCCGACATCGCTGCCGTCGTGAGCGCCCTAAAAGACGATATCCTAACGGGCGGCGACAAGGTCGGCGAATTTGAGCAGGCGATCGCAAAATACGTCGGCGTAAAGCACGTCGTAGCGATGAACTCGGCGACGAGCGCACTTCACGTCGCGTATCTGGCGCTAGGCGTGAGAGAAGGCGACGAGGTCGTAACGACGCCTATCACGTTTGCGGCGACGGCAAATGCGGCGCTAATGGCAGGAGCTGAGGTTAAATTTGCGCCCGTAAAATTTGACGGAAATATCGACGAAAACGCGCTTGCAAGCCTCATCACGCCTAAAACCAAAGTCATAACGGCGGTTGATTTCGGCGGCAATCCCGTAAATTTAGACGCCGTCCTAAAACTAGCCAAGCAGCGCGGCATAAAGGTGCTTGACGACGCATCGCACGCGCTGGGCAGCTCGCAAGGCGGCGTCAAAGTCGGCGCAAAAGCGGACGTTAGCATTTTTAGCTTTCACCCCGTTAAGCCGCTAACGACCTTTGAGGGCGGCGCGCTAGCGACAAACGACGACGAAATCGCGCACCTAGCACGCCTCTACCGCTCGCACGGCATAGCTAAAAAACGCCTCTGGGATAGCGACCAGAGCGTGCTCGGCTACAACTACCGCTTGCCCGACGTCGCCTGCGCGCTAGGGCTAAATCAGCTAAAAAGGCTAGACGAAACCATCGCGGCGCGCGAGAGAATCGCCAAATTTTACGACGAAAAATTTGAGAAAAACCCGTATTTTAGCACCGTTAAGCTACCTAGCGACGTCGTTAGCTCGCGCCACCTCTATCCTATCTTGCTATTTCGCCAGTTTTGGTGCGCCAAAGAGGACATCTTCTCCGCCCTTCACGAGCGCGGTATCGGCGTGCAGGTGCACTATAAACCGACTTATAAATTTAGCTTTTACCGCGAGCGCTACGGCGATATCTCGGTGCCTAGCGCCGAGGATTTTTACGCGGCAGAGCTTAGCATCCCGTGCCATCAGTGCATGAGTTTAGAGGACGCAAATTTCGTCGCAGACGCGCTTTTTGAGGTTTTAAAGAGCTTTGATACGCCGCAAGGCTGCAGGGTTTAGGCGGTAAATTTGATGAGAGATAACCAAAACCGCGCCCTTTGCGTCATCCCGGCTCGCGGCGGTAGCAAGCGCATACCGCGCAAAAACGTTAAGGATTTTTTAGGCAAACCGCTGATAGCCTACAGCATCGAAGCAGCGCTAAATTCGGGCGTTTTTGAGCGCGTGATCGTGAGTACCGATGACGCCGAGATCGCGGACGTCGCAGTTAAATTCGGCGCGCAAGTTCCGTTTATGAGGGACGCCGCGCTGAGCGACGACTACGCCACCAGTAGCGACGCCGTAGCGGACGCGGCGAGAAGGCTAGGCGGCGGATACGCTCACGTTTGCTGCCTTTACGCGACCGCGCCGCTCATCACGGGTGAAATTTTACGCGAGGCTTACGGCAAATTTGAGGAAGCCGGGTGTGAGTTTTTATTTTCAGCGACCGCGTTTAGCTTCCCCATCCAACGCGCGATCAGACTAGAGCAAAACGGCGCCGTAAATATGTTTTATTCGCAGTTTGCGCTCACTCGCTCGCAAGATCTAGAGCGAGCTTATCACGACGCAGGCGCGTTTTATTTCGGCAGGCGCGAGGCGTGGCTGGAGAAAAAACCGATCTTTGCGCCGCACTCAAGGGCGTTTTTGCTACCGCGAAATTTAGTCTGCGACATCGATACGCCTGAGGATTTTGAGTTTGCGCAGAAGCTTTACCGGATAAATTACGACTGAGGACAAATGCAAAAAGATTACCTAAAAGCCAAAATATCGGTAGCTAGAACGCTCATGCAGATCTTTGCGGTTGCGGGGATCTTGCACATATTTTATCTGGCGGCCAGCTACCGCGGCTTAAACGAGGTTCAGATCCTGTTTTTCGCCTCGGCGGGTGCGGTTTACCTCATCGCCGCCGTGTGTTTGACGCTTAGAATTTTAAATTTGGCGGAAAAACTTGATGAATTTTAGCAAAATTTCAAACCTAAAAACCCTCATCCGCGCAGATAGCGGCTCGAAAATCGGGCACGGGCACGTTAGGCGAGATCTCATTTTGGCGCAAAATTTTAAAGACGTCAGCTTTGCTTGCATCGACCTGCCGGGCAGCCTAGCAGGCGAGATATCCTGCCCCGTTTTTACGCTAAAAGGCGCGGATATAAACGAGCTGGTAAATTTGATAAAAGAGCATAAATTTGAGCTACTTGTAATCGATCATTACGGCATTAGCGCGGCGGACGAAAAGCTAATCAAAGAGCAAACGAGCGTCCAAATTTTAAGCTTTGACGACAACTACAAAGAGCATTTTTGCGACTACTTGCTAAACGTAAATATCTACGCTAGCGCCTGCAAATACGCAAACCTCGTGCCCGCAAACTGCGAGCTGATACTTTCGCCGCTAGTTAGGAGCGAGTTTTATAACGAAGAAAAAATCAAACGCGAGAAAAAATTTAATTACCTAATCGCGCTAGGCGGTACGGATGCGCTAAATTTGACGGCCAAAATCGCCTCAAATTTTCTCGCTAAAAACAAAAAAGTAGCAGCCGTCACGACGAGCGCGAATGCAAATTTGACAAATTTGCAAAATTTGGCAGATAGCAAGCCAAATTTTAGCCTTTTTATAAACTCAAACGAGGTTGCGCGACTTATGAACGAGAGCGAAATTTTAGTGATTTCGGCTAGCTCGCTCGTAAACGAAGCGCTGGTTTTGGGCGCTAAATTTAAAGCCGTGCGCGTCGCAGACAATCAAAACGAGATGGCGCAGTGGCTAGCGGCAAACGGGCGCGAGATCTACGAGGCGGACGAGATATGCTTGAGCTTATAAATTTTACCGATCTAACGGACGAGCAAATTTTGATGATTTTGCGCTGGCGAAACGACGAGCGAGTCGCGAAATACATGAAAAACAAAAGCGTGAGCGAGCAAGAGCACAGAAACTTTATCTCAAATTTGAAAAACGACGAAACGAAAAGGTATTTTTTGGTAAAAGAGGATAGCGACTACATCGGCGTTATCGATTTCGTGGATATCGCGGCGGACTCTTGCGAATTTGGCATTTACGCAAATCCTGAGCTAAAAGGCAAAGGCAAAATCCTAATGCAAACCATCGTAGAATACGCCGCCAAAACGCTTAAGGTCGGCGAGCTAAAATCATGCTCCTACAACGAAAATGAAAAAGCGATCGCGCTATACCGCAAATTTGGTTTTGAAATTTACGAGCGCGACGAGCAAATGAGCTATATGTCGTTATCTTTACGCAAACTTGATATAATGGCTAAAAGTTAGGAAAATTTATGAAAATAGCAAATTTCGACATGGACGAAAAGGTATTTATCATCGCCGAACTCTCGGCAAATCACTCGGGCAGCCTGCAAACGGCGCTTGACACGATCAAAGCCGCTAAACGCGCAGGTGCAGACGCTATAAAGCTGCAAACATACACTCCTGATAGCCTCACGCTAGATTCGCGCGGCGAGGACTTTATGATAAAAGGCGGGCTGTGGGATGGGGCGAATTTATACGAGCTCTACCGGCAAGCTCTGACGCCGCGAGAGTGGCACGAGCAGCTTTTTGAGGCGGCGCGGGATGAGGGACTAGTCTGCTTTTCAAGCCCGTTTTGCAGAGACGACGCGGACTTTTTAGAGAAATTTAACCCGCCCGCTTACAAGATAGCGAGCTTTGAGGTCACGGACTATGATTTTGTGCGGTACGTCGCGCTCAAGGGCAAACCGATCATCATCTCCACGGGCATCGCGACCGAGCAGGAAATCGCCGACGTCGTGCAAATTTGCAAAGATGCGGGAAACGAGCGGATCGCGCTTTTAAAATGTACGTCTAGCTACCCTGCTCCGCTTGATGGGATGAATCTATGCACGATTGCGGATATGAAGCGCAAATTTGGCGTCGAGGTCGGCTTTTCAGATCATACGCTAGGTATCGTAGCGCCCGTAGTAGCCGTGAGTCTAGGCGCCCGCATCGTAGAAAAGCATTTTATCCTAGATAAAAGCGTTCGCAGCGTCGATGAGGCTTTTAGCCTGGACGAGCTGGAATTTAGCGAAATGGTAAAAGCTGTGCGAGATACCGAAGCGCTACTTGGCAAAGTAAACTACGAACTAGACGATAAGGCCGTGCAAAATCGCCGCTTTTCCCGCTCGCTTTACGCCTGCGCGGATATCAAAGAGGGCGAAATCTTTAGCGAAAAAAACGTAAAAAGCGTACGCCCGGGATACGGCCTGCACCCTAAATTTTTACCTGAGCTACTAGGCAAAAAAGCAAAAAGAGATATAAAATTTAGCGAGAGAATCACAAAGGAGGATATATAATGGCTAAGAAAAAAGAGGACGAGTACCTAAAACTAAATAGCTTACAAAAAAAAGGCGCTCGCGAAAATCAAACAAGCGGCAAAGGCGATAAAAATATCGATGAAACCGTCACAAATATTGCAAATCCTATTTTCAAAAAAAATCTTCAAGCGCTTTTTCAACAGGACGAAATTTTAGCCGCGCGCCTTTGGGGCATGAAAGAGACCGAAAAATACGATGTTTTTATAGGAAAAGATCCGATAGATATAAATATCATCGACAATAAAACCCTAAAATACGTCTACGAAAGCCCAGCCAAAGACGTTCTGCACTCTTTAGAGCTGATCGAAAAAGAGTATAAAAGATATCCTATCATGTACTTTTACGGTCTTGGCAACGGTATTTTTTATAAAGCCTTGCTAAAAAACGAAACGCATCAAAAAGTCATAGTCGTAGAGCCCGAGATAGAGATTATTTATATAGCATTAAATTTAATCGACTTATCCGAGGAGCTGATTAGCAAAAGGCTGGTTTTATTTTTCTCAGAATTCGCAACATACTCGCAGTTTTATTTTACAATCTCAAAAGAGATTTTTTCATCTTACGCTAAAACTTATAATCTGCATATCCATACGCCATTTTATCAAACTTTTCATGAAGATATAGTGAGAATAAATAAAGACTTCACTAGAGCCGTATCTCAAATAGTGGTAGCTCACGGCAATAGCATAGACGATACCCTAATAGGCATAAAACACCACATAGAGCATATTCCGGAGATGGTTACAAACTATTGCTATACGGATTTAGTCAGAAAAAGACACGGGCTCATGGATACGGCAATCATCGTATCTACCGGCCCGAGCCTAGATAAACAGCTTGAGGCGCTTAAAAAATTCGCTCCGTATTTTACGGTTATCAGCCTTGACGCATCGTATCCTATTTTGTTAAAGCACGGCATAAAACCAGACTACGTAACATCAATCGAGCGCGTAGAAGCTACGTCCAGCTTTTTTAAAAACAAAAACAAAAAAATAGACGAAGATATTTATTTTATAGTAGCGTCGCTAACGCATAAAAAAACGGTAGATAATATTTTACCGCGCCGCCTAGCTCTTACGATGAGGCCGCAACAAAGCGAAATGGCGTTTAATATGCCAAAATACGGCTATCTCGGCATCGGACACTCTACGGCAAACCAGGCTTATCAGTTAGCTTACGCTCTCGGGCATAAAAATATTATTTTAATAGGTCAAGATTTAGCCTTTGCCCCAGACGGCAAATCTCACGCCAGCGGGCATGCATTTGCTCAGGCTGATGAATACCTATACGTAGAAGCTTACGGCGGAGAAGGCGAAGTAAGAACGACCTATATATGGGACAAATTTAAAAATCAGTTTGAAAAAGATATAGAGCAGGCTAAAAACGAGCAAATCACGACATATAACTGCACGGAAGGCGGCGCCAGAATACAAGGAAGCACCGAAAGACCGTTTTTGGAAACCGCAGAAGAGCTTAGCAAAGATAAAAAGATCAAAAAGCTACCACACATAGAAAAAACCGGCGAAAAAACGGCAAACAAAGACTTGCTCAAAGCCTACAAATTTATCGTAAAAAAAGTACAAACTCAAAATAAAGTAAAACAAAGAATAGAAAAAACATTCCTAGAGCTAGTTCCCAAGATCGATAAGATAATGAAGATCAAAGATGAAGGCAAAGTAGACGAAAGCCTATTTGATCCGCTAGTAAAAATTATCGACAAAATAGATAAGTTAAAAAATTACATTAGCGGACAAAATCTAAAAAAATATATAGAAAACGTCTTGCAAATCGCCGTATATCATCAAGAACTAGAGCTAGCCAAAATTTCGGTCGCG
>CALIWP010000215.1 GCA_938046705.1 uncultured Campylobacter sp.
AGCCTATCGGCGACGACGATGCCGTGATATACGATAAATACGAGCTTTCAAAGCACGAAGTTTTTAAAATTTTAAAGCAGAAATTTGAGGCGTTAAACGCGCAAAAAAGCGAAAATAAGAAAAAGTAAAATTTGCGCGAACGTAAAAAGGATCCACGGTGAAAGAGGAGTTTGAAATAGCCCGTAAAAGGGTCGCAATCTACCGCATTAAAGCGCAAAATTTGACGCTAAAGGCGGATGATGGCGGTTTGCAAAACGCAGGCGCGCCGATAGTATTTTATAATGCGTTTGCCAACGAAGCAGACGAGATCGCGCGAGCTTTAAGCGAGCTTGGCGGCGTAAATCTTACGCTCGCGGCAGTGGGCGGACTGGAGTGGAGCTCCGAAATGACGCCCTGGCCGATGCCTGCTCTTTTTAAGAAGGAGCCGCCTTTTGAGGGCGGGGCGGATGAATACCTGCAAACTCTAACGCAGCAGATCGCGCCTGCTGTGCTGGCAAAAACGGGCGATGCGGCGTGGCTCGGGCCGGGTACTCGCTAGGCGGGCTTTTCGCGCTTTATTCGCTTTATAAAACGCCTATGTTTACGCGCGTCGCTAGCGTTTCGGGCTCGCTTTGGTATAAGGATTTTCGCGAGTTTGCGCTGGGCTCGCATCTTGCGGGCAAGCCGGAGCGTGCGTATCTCTCGATCGGCGACCGCGAGAGCATGAGCAAAAACGAATACCTAAAAACGGCGCTAGACGCCACACGCGATATTGCCGCGCACTTTGAGAGTTCGGATGTCAGAAGCAAATTTGAGCTAAATCCGGGCAATCACTATGCAGACGAGATAGGGCGCACGGTAAAGGCTCTAGTGTGGTTAGTCGACGGTTAAATTTAACTCTAAATATGCCGCAAAATCGCCGTCAAATTTGAAAATTTAGCCGCAACAGAAGTTAAGATGGCGGGCTAAATTTGCTAACGGACGGCGTTAAATTTAAATTAGAAATTTGAACACACTATAATAAGGTAAAGTATCGCTAGATGGATTGTGGTCACAACTGCTAACAAAAGCAACG
>CALIWP010000216.1 GCA_938046705.1 uncultured Campylobacter sp.
TTTTCGCTACCGCCGAGCTCCTTTAAATCTATCAAAAAGCAGGCCTCTACGCAAACGGCGTTTGTTTGATTGATTAGCTCTACGCTTGCTTTTGCGGTGCCGCCCGTAGCGATTAGATCGTCGATCAAAAGCACCTTTGCGCCCGCTTTTTCACCGAATGCGTCGATGTGGATTTGTACTTCATCCACGCCGTACTCTAGGCTATATTTTTGCGAGATCGTGATGTAGGGTAGTTTTTTAGGCTTTCTAATCGGCACGAAAGGCAGTCGCAGTCTAGCTGCCAAGGCCGCTGCGAATATAAATCCGCGCGACTCGATGCCGGCTATAAAATCGATATCGGCGTCCTCGTATCTGGCAACTAGATGATCCATTAAAAAATTAAACGCCTCTTTATTATTCAGTAGCGTCGTGATATCGCGAAATACTATGCCAGGTTTTGGAAAATCGTTTATGCAGCGGATAGAATTTAATAAAAACTCCTTCCCCGCTTTGTCTAGTTCTTTCATTTTTTGCCTTTAAATTTGATTTATAGTAGCGCTTCGATTTTGCCCTCTAGTTCGCGGATACGCTGGCGGAGTTTGTCGTTTTCTAGGCGGTACTGCGAGTTTCTGGTGCGAAGGGCGTTGGCATCGTTTTTGACTTTATTGAGTTCGTCTGTGAGGATGTCGATGTTGCCAAGACCGCGCTGTAGCTGGACTTGCAGCTTGCGGATGACGACTTCGGTATCTTGGAGATTGTTTTTCATAAAATCGCGCGTCGCACGCTCTTTTTTAAGCAAGGTTTTAAAATAAAACACCATAACGGTGAGATAGATACAAATGCATATCAAAACGGTAAGTACGAGCCAATCAGTCATTTCTCGCCTCCTAGCTTTTTCACGCGTCTTTCGTGCCTGCCGCCGGCAAATTCGGTAGCGAAAAAGGCTTTTATCATATCTGCCGCAACCGCGTCGCCGATCGTTCTAGCGCCCATGGCTAGTACGTTTGCGTCGTTGTGCTCGCGCGCTAGTTTTGCCGTTGTGACGTCGTGACAAAGCGCGCAGCGAACGTGCGAATGGCGGTTGGCCGCGATACTGATGCCGATACCCGTGCCGCAGATTAGCACGCCGTATTCGTTCTCGCCGCGTAAATTTTGCGCCATAAGCTCGGCAAAATCTGGATAATCGACGCTATCTTTGCTATGCGTTCCTAGATCGCATACGTCAAAACCTTCGTTTTTTAAAAGCCCGCAAATTTGCGCCTTAAGATCAAAGCCCGCGTGGTCGCTCGCGATAAAAATTTTGTCTATTTTCATGAAATTTCCATAAGCTAAAAAATGCTTAATTATAGCAAAAAAGCATTAAAGTAAAATTTCGCCGCAAGCCTTTAGGAGCGAAATTTAGGCTAAATTTTAAAATTTGCCGTTTACAAAAACATCCTCATGATCGCCACGGCATATCGTATCGGCTCGAAAAAATAATCCTTTAGCGGCGAGATCACGATGATAACTAGCGCGATAAAGCCGTATCTTTGCATGCTATTTAGCCAGTTTGCCGCGCCGTGAAGCCCAAAAATGCGTAAAAGATACTCAAGCGCCTTTGAGCCATCAAGAGGCGGGATGGGATAGAGGTTAAAGAGGGCTAGGACTAAATTTACGGCTGCAAGCATAAATACAAACTCCGCTACTGCGCCGTCAAAAAAGCCGTCAAAACCTATAAATTTAAATAGGCAAAACGCTAGCGCAAAAAGAGCGAGGTTGTATGCGATGCCCGCAAGCGCGACGATGATAGCGGCCTTGTAGCCGCCGTTATAAAGCACCGTGCGTAAATTTATGGGTACGGGTTTAGCCCAGCCAAACGTCACTCCCGTGCTAAGATACATGAGTGCGGGCACGACGATAGTGCCTAGCGGATCGACGTGTTTTATGGGATTTATGCTGAGCCGCCCCAAATTTTTAGCCGTTAGGTCGCCGAATTTAAACGCCGCGTATCCGTGCGCGATCTCGTGTCCGACGACGGAGATAACGAGCACGGCGACTAGGATCGCTACCTGAGCGAAGTCGATGTTGTCAAGGTTCATTCGATCTTATTTCCGTCGTTTTTGGCTTCGGCTCTGGCGGCGTCTAGTAGCTCAGGCGAGTTTTGTATAAAGTCCACGCTCTTGCCGACTCTGTTCCATCTGATTTTGTATTCGTCATCCCAGCTAAAATAGACAAACCACGGCTTGCCGACGATATTTTTATATGCTACAGGCCCCCAAAAGCGACTGTCGTTCGAGTGGTCGCGGTTATCGCCGATCATGAAAAACTCGCCTTCCGGGACCTGAAAGTAAAATGCGTTAAACGGATAGTTACCTACGCTTGGCAGCTCGTTTACGATAACGGGTTGCATGGCAAATTTGCCCGCGTTTAGGTAGTTTACGGCTAGTTCAAATAAATTTACCTTCTCATCGTAGTGGATGCCGCCGAATTTATATGGCTCGCGTACGAAAAGCTTGCCGCCAAATTTTACGATATCTTTTTCATCAAAATTTGCCTTTATAAACTCCTCGCCCTCGTGCGGGTGTAAAAATAGCGCCTTTTCGGTGAAAATCACTTCATCGCCGCCGACTGCGAAATTTCGCTTGACGTAGTGGATCTTTTCATCGTGCGGATAGCGAAAAACCACGATATCGCCGCGCTGCGGCTTTGCGCCCTCGATGAGGTGGCCGTTACCGTTAAAATCTGGCAAAACCTTGACCTCGATCCACGGAATGCGCGGAGTCGAGATGCCGTAGCTAAATTTTTTAACAAAAAGATGATCGCCGACTAAAAGCGTGTCCTTCATCGAACCAGACGGTATCACGAAGGCCTGCGCGACAAAGAAAATCACGAGCAAGACGATGATGACAGTGCCCGTCCAGCTGTTTGAAAAATCTAAAAATTTATTAAACGCTTTTTTCAAAATTTATGCCTTTTTTGCGCGGTTTTTGGCTGATTTTATGGTGTTTGACAGTAGCATCGCGATAGTCATCGGACCTACGCCGCCTGGAACGGGCGTTATAAATGAGCATTTTGGCGCTACTTCGTCAAATTTGACGTCGCCTTTTAGCTTGCCGTCGTCCATGCGGTTTATGCCTACGTCGATTACTACTGCGCCATCTTTTACCATATCGGCCGTTACGAAATCAGCCCTGCCGATAGCGGCTACTAGGATGTCGGCGTCCGCGCAAATTTCTTTTAAATTTCGCGTTTTGCTATGCGTCACGGTTACGGTCGCGTTGGCGTTTAGCAGTAGATTTGCCATCGGTTTGCCCACGATGTTGCTGCGTCCGATCACGACGGCGTTTTTGCCCTCTAAATTTATATCGTAGGCTTTAAAAATTTCCATTATGCCTAGCGGCGTGCACGGTACGAACCCGTCAAGCCCGCTAGCTAGCTTGCCGACGTTTATCGCGGCAAAGCCGTCCACGTCTTTTTCGGGGCTAATGGTTTCTAAAATTTTATTCGTATCTATATGCTTTGGTAGCGGCAGCTGAACTAGGATGCCGTCGATGCCGTCGTCTAAATTTAACACGTCTATTAGCGCGATTAGCTCGCTTTGCGTCGTAGACTCGGGCAAGCGGTGCATTACGCTTTTTATCTCGCAGGCTATGCAGGCTTTTTCTTTTGCCGCGACGTAGGTTTGGCTGGCTTTATCCTCGCCGACCAGTATCACCGCAAGCGCCGGCTCTATGCCTTGATTTTTCAAATTTAACGCTTCGTTTTTTACTCTTTCCTTTACCTGCGCGCTTACGTTTTTGCCGTCTAATATCGTCATTTTCGTCCTTTATTACTTTTTAATCGCAAAGATTGTATGATAGCTAATTTTAGATTAAATTTACGAAAAAGCGAAAGAATTTATGAAAATTTGGCTGATTTTTTGGTTGCTTTGTGGCGCGGCGTTTGCGAGCGATTTTATCACGAAAAACGAATACGCAAAGATGCTCTATCAAAACCCGCGCGGCATCGGCTGCGACAAGTGTCACGGCAAGGGCGGCGAAGGCTCGCTCATATCAAAATATAGACATTTCGATAAAAAAACGAAGCAGGTCATCGACGACGAGCTAAGAGCGCCAAGGATAAACAATCTTGATTTTGAGACGTTTAAAGAGGGCGTGCTAAGCGCTAGAAGCGTGATGCCTAGCTACTTTCTAACCGACGAAGAGATAAATTTGCTTTACGAATACGTTATAAATTTCAACAAGGATAAAAAATGACAAACAAAGAAGCTTTCGGGCTGGCTAAAAAATATATCCCGGGCGGCGTGGATTCGCCCGTTCGCGCGTTTGGCAGCGTAGGCGGCGAGCCGTTTGTGGTGGACCGCGGCGAGGGCGCGTATCTAGTCGATATCGAGGGAAACCGCTATCTAGACTTCATTCAGAGCTGGGGACCGCTCATTTTCGGACACTGCGACCCTGATATCGAGAGTGCGGTGATAGCGACTGCCAAAAAAGGACTAAGCTTTGGCGCTCCGTCAAATTTGGAAACAAAGCTTGCTAAACTAATCTGCGACGAGTTTAAAAACGTAGAAAAGGTGCGTTTTGTTAGCTCGGGCACGGAGGCCACGATGAGCGCGATCCGCGTGGCGCGCGGCTTTAGCGGTAAGGACGGGCTGATAAAATTTGAAGGCTGCTATCACGGGCACAGCGACGCGCTTTTGGTAAAAGCAGGCAGCGGCGCGACGACCTACGGCAATGCTTCAAGCGGCGGAGTGCCGGCAGATGTGGTGAAGAACACGTATCTAGCGCGCTATAACGATATAGCTAGCGTACGGGCGATATTTGAGGCAAATCCGGGCAAAATCGGCGCGCTAATCATCGAGCCGATCGCGGGAAATATGGGGCTGGTGCCTGCTGATAACGAGTTTTTAAGCGAGCTTAGACGCCTTTGCGACGAAAACGGCGCGGTGCTTATTTTTGACGAGGTTATGAGTGGATTTCGCGCGAGCAGGCATGGATCGTTCGAATTTAACGGCATAGAGGCCGATCTGGTAACATTTGGTAAGGTGATCGGCGGAGGCTGCCCTGCGGCGGCGTTTGGCGGAAAGGCTGCTATCATGGACTGTCTAAGTCCCGAAGGTGCTGTATATCAGGCGGGCACGCTAAGCGGCAATCCCGTAGCCATGGCCGCCGGCATCGCAAGCCTGAGTAAAATTTTCGCCGATCACAATCTTTATGACCGCTTAAATAAGCTAGCCGTACTGTTCGCTCACGGGCTAAAAAGCGTCGCCACGAAGCACGGCATCGCACTGCAAACGACGGTGCGAGGCTCGATGTTTGGCTTTTTCTTTACCGCAAGCGAGGTTAAAAACTATGACGATGCATTAAAAAGCGACGTCAAGCTTTACGCCAAATTTCACGCCAAAATGCTTAAAAAGGGCGTCTATCTAGCGCCTAGCCAGTTTGAGACGGGCTTTATCTGCGACGCGATGAGCGAAGAGGATATCAAATTTGCCATTAAAGCCGCGGACGAGAGCTTTGCGGAGATAGTCGCGCAGACGGCTGGCGAAAACGAAGAAATGCGCGAGGTAAAAGCAAGGATCGCCGATCTGGAAGAGCGTCTAAAAGAGGCCAGAAAAGAGCGCGAAGCGATACAAGAACGCATGAAAAACAGCTGGGGATTTGCCTAATGGCGAAGATAAATTTAGGCGACGTCGTAAAGGGCGCCGAGCAGCTAAGCCTGGGCATATCTATCGTCGTAGCGCTTGCTATCGGGGCCGGGTTTGGCTACTGGATGATGAAGGAAACTGGCTGGACGTGGACGCTGTTTGCGGGCATCGCAGTCGGTATCGCCGCAGCCGGCCTAAACATCAAAAAGGCCTACGATGCGCAGATAAAAAGCCTAGATGAACTAAAAGATAAAGGTAAATTTAAACCCGCGAAAGACGATGACGAGGACGATGAGTGAATTTTAAGCTCCTTGCCGTTTACGGCGCGTTTGAGGCTTTGCTTTTGCTGGGCTCGGCGGCATTTGGCCGCGCGTGGTTTTACAGCTCGCAGGTTGCGTTTGCGGGCTCGCTTTTGGTGCTGGCCGCGACCTTTAGAGCCTACAAAAAACGCGTAGAAAACGGCGTGCGAGACTATGACGCCTATGCGGAGGACGACATAGACGAATGGGGCGAAAATCACGAGGAGTTTCCTGATCGCGCTGAAAACGCTAAATTTGACGGGCATGACCCGCACCGCGAAGATGCCAAGTGTCTGGACGCGTCAAATTTGGACGGCTCGGTAAAAGCAGATGCGAAATTTGACCAAGCGGCGGAGTTAAATTTAAGCGGCGAAAACGTGCTGGTTAAATTTGACGCGGCAACAGGACAAAACAAAGCCGCGCAGGGCAAATTTGACGAGCAAAATTTAAGCGGCACAAGCCAAAATAGCGGGTCAAATTTAAGCCAGGCAAGCGAGTCAAATTTGAACAAATCAAGTAAAGATAGCGAAACTAAGCCGTCAAAAAAGCAAAATTTCGCGCAAAATTTAAAGCAAAATTCGCCCAACTATTTTACCGCATTCGTGCCGTTTCGGCTGATCGCGTATACGCTTTTAGTCGTCGGATTTTTGGCGCTAAAAAGGCACGGCAACCTCGATATAGCCGCGTTTTTGATCGCGCTTGTGGCGATGCCTGCGGGCGCTTTGATATATGGAGTAAGAAGCAATGAGAAATAGCTCGATAATAACGATCAGATCGATGTTTGCACTATTTGTGGGGATGGCGTTTTTGTTTGTGGGAAACGGCCTCATCATCAGCTCTGCGGGCGTCGAACTAAAAAAAATGGGCGCAGGCGAGCTGGAGACGGGATTTGTTATCGCGGTATTTTTCGTCGGAGCTATGGCGGCTACGATATTTTCGCATAAAATCGTCTCAAAAGTCGGCCACATCAGGAGCTTTGGGATCTTTGCGTCGCTTTTTGGTATCGCGGCGATGTTTCACGATCTTAGCCAAAATCTCTATTTTTGGGCGTTTTTGCGCGGATGTCTAGGATTTTGCTACTACTCGATCTTGATGATAATCGAAAGCTGGCTCAACGCGCGCGCCAGAAACGAAGTGCGCTCGCGAGTACTGGCCTTTTACGAGATCACGTTTTACGTCTGCTTTGGGCTGGGTATACTCGTGCTATCGCTAAATTTATCCACTTCGCACGTGCTTTTGCTTAGCGCGGCGTTTATTTTGTTTTCGAGTATTCCTTTAAATTTGATCCGCATCAAAGAGCCGCCGATCCCCGAAAAAAAGAGCGTCTCGATCCCGAGAGTATTTGCGCTCGTGCCTTTGGCACTCATTACCAGTATCGTAGCCGGCATCCTTATAAACGGCTTTTTTACGATGGCTAGCGTTTATATCCTGCTGCAAGGATACGGCGCGAGAGAGGTTTCTTTTTTTATGACCGTCGCGATGGCGGGCGGCTTTATCGCCCACTCTCTCATAGGCGGCTTTTCGGATAAATTCGGCCGCCGTCCTGCGATAATGTGCTGCGCGGGCGTGTCGCTGTGCGCGGCTATTTGTTTTTTGGCGCTTAAGCCATCTATCTACGCGCAGTACGTTTTGTCGTTTTTTCTAGGTTCTGGCGCTTTTTGCCTCTACGCGTTATCACTTGCTCGCGCCAACGACGTTTTAAAACACAAAAATCAAGGCATCGAAGTAGGACGCGCGGTGCTTTTTAGCTACTCTTTTGGCTCGCTTCTTTCGTCCGTGATAATGGGCGCTAGCATGCAAATTTTAGGTTTTGACGGCTTTATGTGGGTTTACGTGGCGTTGCTTGCGTTTCTTATCGCGTTTTGCCTCACGCAAAAGACCGTTCCGCTTGAGAGCAGAAGCGACTTTGAACATAGTCCGGGCACGATGGCAAATAGCTAATGAAAAT
Organism: uncultured Campylobacter sp.; assembly: GCA_938046705.1. The sequence continues at coordinate 7,853 of CALIWP010000216.1, forward strand.
CTCAAATTTGACGATATAGCCGTATGGAATCAGTAAGCAACTCAGTAAGTTCGCAAATCGCGACCCAGGCCGCAGTCAGCGGCGCGCTACCCAAAACGGGCGGCCCTGGCGGCCCAAGCGCCGGACAAACGGGGCAGGCAGGCGAAACCAAAAATCTTTTTAAAAATCAGCCCACGCCCTCGCAAAATTTAGGCTCCGAGGCCGCGGATAACGCCGTAAAGGATCTAGATAAGCTCGTAAATAAGCTTTTAAACGAGCTAAAATCAAGCCCGACGCAGGCCAAAGAGCTCGCCGTTCAGGCAAAAAATCTACAGCTCTCGCCAAATCTCGCAAAAGATATGAAAAGCCTCGTCGCACTTGCCGAAAACGAGCCTGATCTAAAGGAATTTGCGCTTAAATTAAAGGAGTTTTTAAAGCCCGTCGCCGATCTAAAAAACGCGCCGCTAAACGAGCAGATAAAAAACTCGGGCATCATGCTGGAGGCAAATTTAAAAGAGGCGCTAAACGGCAAATTTAACCTACCTAGCGCGATAAATAAGCTGTTTGGCGATATAAAAAATCTCTCAAATCAGCAGCTTTTGGAGCAAATTTCAACACTTGCTAAAGACGACAGCCTAAGTACGAACGAAAGCTTTGCGAGGCTTGATCAAATTTTACAAAACGCCAAAACCGCGGCCAAAGATACGCTAGCGGGCTCGCCTTTTAAGCAGCTTTTTGAGACCTCTGACAAGCTAGAAAACGCGGCTAAATTTATGGATAAACAAGCAAACGCCATGAGCGGTAGCGGGCTAAGCCTAAATGAAAAAACGCTAAACGCCGAGCTAAATAAAATCTCGCAGCTGCTGGCAAACGCAGGCGAAAAAATGCAAAATTTAAACAGCGAAAAGCTAAGTCAAAACAGGGGCTTTGCTCTAAATTTCGCCGAGCTAAAAAGCGCGATAAAAGATTTAACGGACGAGCTTAGCGCGCTTGCGGCCTCGCAGGATAAATTTAACGATTTCGCGCAAAAAATCATCCAAGATGGCGCAGAGGGAAACGAGAGCGCGACGCTGCAAGACAAGCTACAAAATGCGGCTAGAAAGCTAAATTTCGCCCTGCAAATCGCCGATAAAGCGGGCTTTGAAGCAAAAAATAACTTAGATGAAGTCGGTAAGCTAATCAAGCAGCAAAATATCGCTCGCGGCGAGCTTGGCGCCGTGACGCCAAAAAGCGCCGAAGAGACGGCAAAGGTGCTACAAAACGACGTAAAAAGCGCGCTTTTAAATATGCAGTCAAAGTCCCCAGACGCTAGCCCAGTAAAAGACGCCGCCTCAAAGCTGCTCGCTCAAATCGAGATGCATCAGCTAGCCTCCGCGGTCGCAGGCGGCGTGCAGACCTATTTACCGTACGTCTGGGAGGGCGTAGAGGGCGGAAATATCAGGTTTAAACAGGGTAAAAAGCAAAAACACTACGCGCAAATTGATCTGAATTTTCAAAATTTCGGGCAAATCAACATCATGGTGGCGCTTAGCGAAAACAAATACATCGACCTTGCGATCGCGACGCAAAAAGAGGAGTTTAAGGAGCTAATTTTAAGCGGTGCGAAGGAGCTAAAAAAGGCTATCGGCGAGCAGGGTTTGATAGTATCGAATTTTAGCCTAAAAACTATGCCTAAACTGCGCCTTAGCGGCGTTTACGGCGGTCTGGATAGGCTTGATATGGGCTTTGATAAAAAGGCGTAAATTTGGCAAAAGTACAAAAAACTAAAAAAGCCGTGGCTCTTGGCTACAACCGCCAAAAAGATAACGCGCCTAAGGTGCTAGCTACGGGTTCTGGCGAAGTGGCGAAAAATATCATAAATCTAGCCAAATCCCACGATATCCCGATCAAAGAGGATGCCGATCTGGTCGAGGTTCTAAGCAAGGTCGATCTAAACGAGGAAGTCCCGCCAAATCTCTATAAAGCGGTTGCCGAAATCTTCAACTTTTTGTATCAAATGACGAATAAAAAATAGGGCGCATGTCGTAAAAGCAAGGCGAGATCAGGCTGCTTTCAAGCGAAATTTGAGTGCGAACTAGGAAATCTAAATGAAAAAGATGGTCGGAAATAATAGTGGTTTTAGCTTTGCCTTTGTTGATCTTATTTTTAGCTCTAGTTCTTGCTATCAGCAACGCGTCAAAAGGCGCAAACTATCCGAAACACGCGCTAGAAAAAGCGGTAACTCATGATAAAAAAGATCCTCATCCAAAAAAGATAAAACCGTCAATCATAAAGTAAAATTTGACGGAAATCTCGCGGTCAAACGCTGTAAATAAATGCACCAAATTTAAGCATAAATGCCGTGTTTAAAACAGCTAATCTTGTCGCAAAAATTTGACGACTTTCGCGCCGTTTAAACAATCGCCAAAATCTCATTCAAATTTTACTGCAGTAACCAGTTATCATAAAATTATTTGCATTATTTTATGTATTTTGCCTTATAGCTAAATTTAATACAAATAAAGATAAAATATCCGTAAAATTAACTCAAAAAACGGAATAAATTTGAAACAAAAATTGGTCTTAGTCGGCGCCTCGACGGGCGGTCCGGGACATTTAAAAAGGCTTTTTAAAGGGCTTGAGCTAAACGGTGCTAGCGTGGTTATCGCGCAGCACATGAGCTTAGCGTTTATACCTAGTTTTATCTCGCAGTTTAACAAGGAGTGCGCGGCGGAGGTCGTGATGCTAGGCGCGCCCGCGCAGTTAAAAAGTGCGATATATATCTGCGAGAAAAACTCCGAGATAATCTCTGCTAGCCCCATAACGGCAGGCATGTGTTCGCCTATGAAAGAGACCACGTATAATCCAAATGTGGATGTGCTTTTTCACTCGGGCGTGCAGGCTTGTAAGTTTACCGACGTTATGGCGATCCTGTTAACTGGCATCGGCGACGACGGCGCGCGCGGGCTAAACGAGCTATACAAAGCCGGCGCTAAATGCGTTGCCGAAAACGAGGAGAGCGCGATCGTCTACGGCATGCCAAAACGCGCAAAAGAAATCAATGCAAATTTAAAGTCGCTACCCATCGGCGGTATAAGAGCGGAACTGGAAAGGTTTTTACATGCTTGAAAATGCAAATTTGACGCCCGCTCCTAGCGATGCGGCGGGGCTAAATAAATTCGTCGAAGTCGTCAAAAATATGTGCGGCGTGGATCTGGAGTCCAAAAAGGACATGATAAAACAGCGCCTAATAAATTTCTGCCAAGTAAACCAAATCCCAAGCTTTGAAGCGCTAAGCTCAAAAGTCCTCGTAGACCGCTTTATGAGGCAAGAAATCGTAAATTTGATCACCACGAACGAGACTTATTTTTATAGAGAGTTGCCGCAGCTGCAAGCCGCGATCTACTACGCCAGAGAGGAGCTTGATAGCGTGCGGATACTGTGCGCGCCGTGCTCAACGGGCGACGAGGCGTACTCGCTGGGTATGCTAGCGCACTCAAATTTACTCGACGTAAATCGCGTCAGCATCGTGGGTATCGACATAAACTCCGAGGCTATCGATAGCTGTAAAAAGGGCGTTTATAGCGAGCGCTCACTGCACCGCCTAAACGACAATCAAAAAAATATCTACTTCACAAAACGCGACGGCAAATACGAAATCAAACGCGAGATGCTGCCTAGATGCGAGTTTAGCGTGGCAAATATCTTTGACGACGCGATCTTTAAGCTCGGTAAATTTGACATCATTTTCTCTCGAAATATGATGATTTATTTTAACGAGGAATTTAAGCTAAAAACGGTCGAGCGCTTTCATAAAATTTTGAGCGATCACGGCAGGCTCTACGTCGGACACGCCGATCTAGTGCCGTTTACGACGCTTTATAAAAAGCATATTTCAAACGGAACGACTTATTACGCTAAGGCCTGAGTGAGATAAATTTGAGGTCAAATTTGCCGTTAAATTTGATTGATAAATTTGACCTACCGAGACTGCTACGTTTTTGATGCGGACGGTAAATTTGCCATTGCTAAACCCGCACCGCAAAGCAAATTTACGCTAACTCGTCTTTGTAAATTTTACGCACGAAAAGCCAGTAAATCGCTCCGGCAAAAAACATACAGCCTATTAGAGCCGTGATCAGCGAGAGGCTGAGTCCTAGCTCAAAAAGAAGTCCTATGCCGCTAGAAATCACCGCCGCGACGCCCAGGTAAACCATGTCGTTATAGGCGATTATACGGCCGTAATATGCCGGATCGCACTTTTGCTGGATGAGCGTGTAGGTGTAGCTCCAAAGTGTCGATGTGAAAAACCCAGCGCAAAAAATCCCGATAAATCCGGTATAAAAGTTAAACTGAAGCGTGCTCCACGCGATGACGCCAAGCCCGTGACCGACGTAGACATAGACGAGGTTTGCGTTTGAGACGAATTTACTAAGCACGAGCGGACCGACGATGAGAGCGACGGCGCGGCAGGCGTTGATGTAGCCGATGATGAGAGATGCCGAGAGCAGACCCGCGTACGGGTAGTCGGCCAGTAGCGCCACGAGCGCGTCGTAGCTGGTAACGCCTACAACCGCGTGTAGCATGATGAGGTGCGCGATGAGGGGATTTTGTTTTACGTATTTTAGGCCGTTTTTTAGCATCTCGCGGACTTTTTCGCCGCCTTTTTTGGCTCGCACGGCGATATCTGTTTTAAGTAGGACTATGAGCGCTACTGCGTAAAGACCGCAGTCTAGCAAAAAGGCGCTTTTTATCCCGAAAAAATGGATATAAATGCCCGCTAGCCCCATGCCCGCGGTGTATGAAAACGCCCAGATGAGCGAGTGGATCTCGTTTGCGGTTTTTATCTCGTCTTTGTTTAAAATTTTAGGAAAAAGGCTCATCTCGACCTGAAAATACGTTCCGCCGGCTCCGACTCTGATAAATATTATCACAAATAGCAGCCACATCAAGGAGAGTTTGTCGATAAAAACGAGCATAAAAACCGTCACCATCTCCACGACCGTGAGCGCTATTAGCATCGGTTTTGGGCTAAATTTATCCACCACGATACCGCTAAAAGGCGATAGTAGCACGCCCGGCACGAAAGCTAGCGCAGCTGCGGCCGTGATTGCCCAAACGGGCGCGTCAAGCTCGATAAGCAGCGTAAAAATGCCCGTGTGCGAGAACCAAACGCCAAAATAACAAATCAGCTGTATGAGCGAGAGGCGCGCGAAAACGGGCTGGGTTTTTAGTAGGTTGATAAATTTATTCATTTTGGGCTTTGGGTTAAATTTGAGCGCTAAATTTGCCGCTTAGTTTGCTTCTAGCTTTTTGTAGATGCGCTCCTGGGCGAAATTTTCTTTGATAAAGCTGTTTTGGTTGCCTATCTGGCGAAGCGTATCGCCATTAATCTCGAAATTTAGCTTTTCGCGGTACTGATTCGTCACTCTTAGGGTGTTGCCCTCTATCTCGTAAATGCCTGTTTGCAGCTCTCTTTGCGCGATCTTTTTTTGATAAACGGTGTCGATTTTAAACGTACCGTCCGCGTTTAGAGTTAGCGTACTTTTTGAGTTTTCGCTACAACCGTCGCAAAACACCTTAGCCTCGTAAACTCCGATCAAATTTTCCTTATCTATCTCGGTGCCGCAGGTTTCAAAAACCTCCGTGCCGCCGCATTTTTTGTTATTTACGGCGCTTCCGCCGGTCGCACAGCCCGCAAATATCATCGCAGCCGCGGCTAAAAATAAAATATTTTTCATGATTTATCCTTAAAATTTTGGCTAATTATACTAAAAATTTTCCGTTAAAATGGCGCAATTTTAGCAAAAAGCGGCTAAAATCATAAAAATATTTTAAGGAGTAGTCATGGAAGAGAGCATCCCGTTTATCGTATTTGCCGTGGTCGTGCTGGCCTTTGCGGTCTTGTTTTTAAAAGCCGGTATCAAGATCATCTCACAGTCTGATATCTACATCGTCGAGCGTTTGGGTAAATTTCACAAGGTGCTTGACGGCGGATTTCACATCATCATCCCGTTTGTAGATCAGATCCGCGCCGTGATCACCGTGCGTGAACAGCTAGTAGATATCACGAAGCAGCAAGTCATCACCAAAGATAACGTAAACATAAGCGTAGACGGCATCGTGTTTTTAAAGGTCGTGGACGGCAAAATGGCTCTGTATAACGTCGATAGCTACAAACGCGCGATAGCAAATTTGGCCATGACGACGCTGCGCGGCGAGATAGGCGCGATGAACCTTGACGATACGCTTAGCTCGCGCGACCGCCTAAACTCCGCGCTACAAAGAGCGCTCGGAGACGCCGCCGATAACTGGGGCGTAAAGATCATGCGCGTCGAGATCTCTGAGATCTCCGTGCCTCAAGGCATCGAAGAGGCGATGAATCTACAAATGAAAGCCGAGCGCGAAAAACGCGCGATCGAGCTAAAAGCGCAGGCTGAAAAAGAGGCGCTCATCCGCAACGCCGAGGCGCTAAAACAAGAAAAAGTATTGCAAGCTGAAGCTATCGAGCGTATGGCTGATGCGAAAAAATACGAGCAAATCGCCATCGCAACGGCTCAAAAAGAGGCTATGGATATGATAAATGATAGTATGAGCAAAAACGCAAATGCAGCAGAATTTTTGCTCGCTCGCGATAGAGTCGGGGCATTTAGCGAGCTAGCTAAAAATAGCTCAAAAGATAAAATTTTAGTCCCTTATGAGGCGACTGAGCTTATTGGTTCACTTAGCGTTTTGAAAAATTTCCTAGCTAAGGATAAGGCGTGATCAGCCCTTTTATAATGATAGCAATCGGTGTGGTTTTGTGCATCACCGAGTTTATCTTTTTCTCGTTTTATTTGCTATTTTTTGGCATAGCTTTTATCGTAGTTGGAGCTATAAATTTTGGTTTTAGTTTTGCTTGGAGCTATCAAATTTTAATTACAGCAGCAATTGCGATTGTACTTCTTGTGCTTTTAAAAGCGCCGTTAAAGAGTAAATTTATGTCCAGAAAAGAGAGTTTTAACGAGGAATTTTTAGACGAAGCCGGAGTTGGCGAGATCAGAGAAAATA
>CALIWP010000217.1 GCA_938046705.1 uncultured Campylobacter sp.
CGAGATAAAATCAAAAGCGAATTTAAGCGAAACGTGAGCCTCACGGCGATCTATCAGTTTTTAAATTTTTTGCAGGACTTCGGGCTGGTTTTGAGTTTTGAAGAGAACGGGATAAATAAATTCGAGCTAAATTTAAAGTCGCATCACGACCATCTAATCTGCATAAAATGCGGCGCAGCGGAGAGTTTTTTCGATAAATATATAGAAGAAAAACAAGAGCAAATTTGTAAAAGCTCAGGCTTTAAACTCGAAGGTCATGCGATGATTTTATACGGAATTTGTCCAAAGTGTCAAAACAAATAGCCTATTTTGCGCCTATTTATCAAAAATGATTTGATAACGATATGCAAAAAAGTTTCAGTTAAATTTAAGCGTAGCAAATAGATAATACGCCAAAAAATAAAGGAGAAACATGAGCGCAGCGCCACATATACCATCGGAGTTAGTCTTACGCATAGCTTCGTATTTTACGCCGATCCACCACGTCGCAGGCCGTTTAAGAGTCCGCGTCAGCAGCGATATCAAAAAAGAAGCGGACAGCTTACCGTTAGAAAAAATAGATCAAACGATCAAGCAAATAGACGGCATAAAAAACGTTAAATTTAACAAGCTAATCGGCTCCGCAACGATCGAATACGACCACGAAATTTTCCCGAAAAAGATGTGGGACGATCTGCTAAAAGGCCAAAATTTGCACGAAATTTCAGCCCTCATCAACAATCTAGCTCAAAAAGCTACCGGCGGCGCAAGATGAATGAGGAGCTAAAGCAAGCCGCAAATGCGGTGTTTTTACTAGAGTCGCAGGGCATTAAATTTTACGAAAACGTCTGCAAAAAAGATGAAATTTTCGATCAAATTTTAGCGGTTAGACGAAGCGGACTGGAGCTTTTAAAATCCTACGCAGACCCTGCCGATCCGCAAGTTTTTTGCGCTTTAGCGTGCGAGGATCTTGATGCTTGTTTTATAAAAGCGCTAAACTACGAGCTTGAGCTAAATGCGTTTTATGAAAATTTGACCGACAGCATAAGCGATGAAAACTTTAAAGACATTTGCTTTAGGCTCTGGGCTACGTCAAATAACGAATACATCCCTGCTCTAAAAGCAAAACTAGCTCAAATTTTAGCCGTGCAGTTTCAAGGTGCGGATAACGCAAGCCAAGAGGAGCAAGCGCAAACGGCTCAAAATCCGAGCGACAATATCTTAAACGCTTTTGATTCGGATAGCTTTAAACAAATCAGTCAAACGCTAGAGCGCATAGGCTCTGGGCAAGGCAGCAAAGAGGACGCTATCGCGCTTTTAAACAATCCGAATTTTTCATTTTTCGGCGGTTTGGCGCTTGGCGGACTAGCTAGCATGATGCTCAGTAAAAATTTAGACAAAAATAAAGATAAAGAATAAAATTCAACATAAAGGATAAAAAATGGCATTACCGTTTATCGCAGGAGCAATCTTAGGAGGTTTAGCCGTCGCGGCTTTTAACAACAAAGACAAAATCAAATCAACCCTTGAAAGCGGACTAGATAAAGGCAAAGAGTTTGCCGAAAACGCAAAAGAATTTGCCGAGAAAAAAATAGGCGAAGCAAAAGAGTACGCCGAGAAAAAATTTGCTAAAACAAGCGAAGAAGAAACCGAAACTAAAAAACGCAAAAGACGCACGAGCGCCGAAGTAGCCGCTGAAAAAGAAGCCAAAAAAACAAAATCTAAGAAAAAAAGCGCTCCAAGAGCTAAAAAAGCTCCGGCAAAAGCAGCCGAGCAAACCGAAAGCCTAGCCGAAGATATCGCAAACGCGCTTGAACCGAATTTAGAAAAATAATAAAGGTATAGAATGAATTTAACATCAACAACCAGACTCCCAGTAGATCATATGATAAGCGGCGCGCTAATCGGCGCGATAGCAGCGGGCGGCGTAGAAATACTAAACTATAAAAAAGGCAAGGTCAGCAAGACGCAGGCCGTAGCTAAAACGACTAAAATCGCTATCCAAGGCGGTATCGTCACGGCGTGCGCTATCAGCGCATCAAACAAACTAGTCTCGGCGCGCTATCTTGCGGCTGCGGCAACCGTTGCCGTCGGTATCGCAGGCGTGGTTGCGACGGAGAAACTAATCAAAAATTTAGAGGAAAGCAAATGAAAAACCCATACATCAATCAAACTCAAACAGTAAATCAGCTAAACGATGACGGCAGCACGACGACTACGACTACGACGGTAAAGACTACCGGCGCGCCAAGCGCTTTTGATCGCGGTATAAACGACGCACTAAAGGACTTCATCCCTGCAAATTTTAATGCGGCAGGCTTTATAAAAGGTGCGCTCATAGGCGGCGTCGTGGCATACGTGCTAACAAACGAAAACGCGCAAAAAGCGCTATTTTCAGCTATCGCAAAAGGATCAAATTTGCTTCAAGCAGGATTTGAAGAACTAAAAGAGCGATTTGAAGATGTAAAGGCCGAAATTGACTCCCAAAAATAACGTTCGCATCGCGCACCTGACTAAAAACCGCGTGCGCTTCGTCTGCGAATGCATCGGCAAGGACTGTGACGAGAGCCGCCTGGAGGCTCAAATTTCGGAGTTTAGGTACGCAAAAAACGTCAGAGTAAATAAAAAAGCAAAGAGCATCATCGTCGGCTTTGAGTCAAATTTAAACGAGATCAAAGAGTTCATCGAAAATTTGCCGATAGCAAATTTAAACAAGCGCAAAAATAGCCCGAGCAAAGCTGAAATCTACAAGGCGGCAACGGCTCTAGCCATCACGCCTCTTATAAACAACAACGGCGTAAAAGCTATGGCTAGTCTGATAGCTGCCGCGCCACTACTAAAAGAAGGCGCAAGCGAAGCCGTAAACGAGGGTATAACCTCAAAGGTACTCGAAGCCACTGCGGTGGGCGTGAGCCTGGCTAGGCGCGACTTTTTAGCGGCAAATAGCACAAATCTCATGCTAACTATCGGCGAATACATGGAAGAAAGCGCCGTACACCGCAGCGACGACCTCATCAAAGAGCTGGCCCGCCCAAACATCGAAGAGGTCTGGATCGAGATAAATGATCACGGTAAAAAATCCCTCAAAAAAATCCCGACCGTAGACGTTAAAATAGGCGACATCGTAGTCGTCGGCACGGGCGAGAGCATCGGCATCGACGGCTATATCGTGGAAGGCACCGCAAGCGTAAATCAAGTCTCGATGACGGGCGAAGCCGAACCCGTCAAAAAAGAGCGCGGCGACCGCGTGATGAGCGGAACGGTCGTCGAGGACGGACGCATAAAAATCTGGGCCGAGAGCATAGCCGCCGAGAGCGCGACTGCGAGGATAAAATCCTACATCCAAAGCTCACTAAACGAAAAATCGGCCGTCGGACTAAAAGCCACGAAGCTGGCTGACAAGCTAGTGCCAGTAACGCTAAGTCTAGCCGGCGTTTCGTATCTACTTAGCCGCGATATGACGCGCGTAGCTAGCGTATTGCAGGCGGACTACTCCTGCGCGCTAAAGCTAGCCACGCCCGTCGCATTTAAATCAAGCATCTCAAAAGCCGGTCGCAACGGCGTGCTGATAAAAGGCGCCAAAGCTATCGAAGCGCTAGCGAGCGCCGATACTTTTGTCTTTGATAAAACAGGCACGCTAACGCACGGCAGCCTAAGCGTCGTCAAGGTTCACTCGTTTAAAAAAGAATTTACCGAAGCGCAGCTGTTAAATTTGACCGCAAGCGCTGAGGAGCACTACTTCCACCCCGTAGCCGAAGCTATCGTAAAGGCCGCTAGAGAGATAGGCTTTCATCACATCCACCACGACGAGGTCGAGTTTATCGTCGCTCACGGCGTGAAAACATACGTAGGCGGCAAAGAGGTCGTGATCGGCTCGCGGCATTTTTTAGAGGACGACGAGCAAATTTCATTTAGCAAACACGAAGAAATCATAAAAAGCGAAGTAGATAGCGGACTCACGCTACTTTACGTAGGCTACGACAAAGAGCTCTTAGGCGTCATCGCCATGCGCGACACCATGCGAGAAAACGCCGCGCAGACGCTAGCAAAACTACGAAAACTAGGCGTAAAAGAGCTAATCATGCTAACGGGCGACGTACAGTCTAAAGCCGATCAGGTAGCAAGCGAGCTAGGTATCGATAGAGTCTATGCAAACTGCCTACCTACCGATAAAGCAGGCATCATCGAGCAGCTAAAAGCCGAGGGTAAAAAAGTAGCCTTCGTCGGAGACGGCATCAACGACGCGCCAAGCCTCACCAAAGCGCACGTAGGCATCAGTATGCAAAAGGGTGCTGATATAGCAAAAGCCACCGCCGACATCAGTCTACTAAAAGACGACATCGGCTCGGTCGCCGTCGCAAAAGACGTCGCAAACAAAACCATGAGGCTGATAAATACGAATTTTAACGCCACCGTCGGCATAAACTCGCTCATCCTAGCAGGTGCGACATTTGGACTCTTTAACCCTATCGCAACAGCCATTTTGCACAACGGTACGACGATCGGACTGCTGGCAAATTCGATGAAAGGCGTCAAGATAGGCGCGAAGTAAATTTGAAGGAATGACGGTTGATAGATAAAATTTTAAAATTTATGAACGACGAGATGTCGCTAGCCAACGACTTTTTATACGGCTATTTTTTGGTTATAGTGCTTGTTCTTACCGGTATTTATTTTAGCTATATTACTAGATTCGTGCAGTTTAGGATGTTTTTCGAGGCGTGCAAAGTGCTAGTCGAGAAAAAAGATAAATACAACAAGCACCACCTCACGCCCTTTCAAGCGCTTATGATCTCCACCGCCTCGCGCGTGGGCATCGGAAATATCGCCGGCATCTCCGCGGCTATCGTAGCGGGCGGCCCGGGCGCGCTATTTTGGATGTGTTTGATGGCTTTTTTGGGTGCGGCTTCGGCATTTGCCGAGAGTACGCTAGCTCAAATTTACAAGACCAAAGACGTATTTGGCTTTAAAGGCGGCCCGGCATACTACATCAAAAACGGCCTAGGCATCAAGTGGATGGCGAGCCTTTTTGCCGTCATTCTCATCATCACGTACGCGTACGGATTTAACGGCCTACAAAGCTACACCATGACCTCCGCCTTTCAAATTTACTACGACCAAAGCGCGGGCGCTACGAGCTTTAGCGATAGCGGCTTGCCCGTGGGTATCGGTATCATCCTAACGGCATTTGCGGCGGTGATGTTTTTTAGCAAGAGCCACGTCATCGGCAAGGTCAGCTCCTATATCGTGCCTTTTATGGCGCTTGCTTACATCCTGCTAGCCTTTATCGCGATCTGCTTAAATTTAGACAAGCTTCCGGCCGTCTTTGATATGATCATAAAAAGCGCCTTTGATTTTAAGGCGATATTCGGCGGATTTGCCGGTAGCGTGATCGTCTACGGTATCAAGCGCGGACTATTTTCAAACGAAGCAGGCATGGGTTCTGCGCCAAACGCCGCTGCAGCCGCTCACACGAGCCACCCGGTTAAACAAGGACTCGTGCAGGCGATGGCGGTTTTTATAGATATGACGATCTGCGTGGCTTCTGGCATGATAGTGCTTTTCTCGCAGGCCTATATCACAAAGCAAACGGGTGCCGGCGGCGAACTGCTCACCGCGCTTCCTTTGGTGCAGGCTGCGATGCGCGAGTACTACGGCGAGATCGGCCTTCACTTTACGACGCTTGCGGTGGTGCTTTTTGCCATCACCTCGCTGATCGGCAACTACTACTACGCGCAGGCAAATATCAAATACCTTACCAAAAACCACAAGGTCGCCATAGCCTTTAAGCTAACGGCGGTCGCGATGATATTCGTCGGAGCGCAGATGAACCTAACTATCGCCTGGAACATCGCCGATATCACGATGGCGGCGATGGCTACGATAAATATCGCGGCGATCTTTATGCTATCAAAAGTCATGATAAAAGCCCTAAAAGACTACGAATCGCAAAGAAAAGCGGGGCTAAATCCGGAATTTGACCCTGAGAGCATAGGTATCGCAAACACAACTTGCTGGAGAAAAAAATGAACATAAACGGACAACTTTTAAATTTACAAACCCATAGAAAAGTCGCAAAAATCGGCATGAGTGTCACCCTAGCCACAGTTTGCCTAACGGCGCTAGGGCTTAAAGGCAGAAACAAAAGCCGCTGCGAGAAACTACATACGATCGCAGGCATCGCATTCGTGGGCTTTTCGCTATATCACGCTGGACTCTACGAAAACGGCATTTTTAGAAATATGATCGTAAACGCAAATAAGAAAAACGCCGAAGCAAAGAGGCTAGCAAGCGATGATCAAGATAAATGACGCAGAAATTTTAGCCTATATCGGCGAGGATCTGCCCTACTTTGATCTCACGACCTCGCTTCAAGGCATCCGCAAAAACGCCGTTTTAACAATACTGCCGCGCGAGGACGTGACGGTTAGCTGCGTAGACGTAGCGGCCGGTATCGCTCGTTTGCTAGACTGCGAGGCTCAAATTTGCGTCCCAAACTCCGCCGTCGCAGCCGCAAAAGAGCCGATCGTAAAAATCAGCGGCAGTTACGATAATGTGCATAAAGCCTGGAAACTAGCGCAAATTTGCCTAGAGTACGCCTGCCGGATCGCCACCTACGCAAGAGCGATGAACGAGGCTGCCAAAAGCGTAAATCCAAAATGCGAAATCCTAGCCACGCGCAAGAGCTTTCCGTTTGCCAAGAAATTTTGCCTAAAAGCCGTGCTTGAGGGCGGCTGCGGCGTGCACAGGCTAAATTTGAGCGATAGCGTGCTGTTTTTTAAAAATCACATCAAGGCTTACGACTCGTATGAGGAGTTTTTGGCTCAAATTTCAACCTTTAAAGCAAAAGCTCCCGAGCGCAAAATCGCCGTCGAATGCGAAAATTTAGACGATTGCGAAGCGCTTTTAAGAGCGGGCGCCGACGTCGTGCAGTGCGATAAATTTACGCCAGAAACAGTAAAGCGAGCAGTAGACTTGCGAGACAAGATCGCTCCAAACGCGGCCCTAGTCGCAAGCGGCGGGATAAATCTAAAAAACGTCCGAGAATTTGCCGCCACAGGCGCAGACGCACTCGTTACGTCAGCTATGTACACGCAAGGCATGGCCGACATCACCGCGGTTTTAGAGATAGTATAATTTACAAATTTGACAGACTCTTTGGCGCGTCAAATTTGCGCTTGAGTTTAACGTATAGCTATCTAAAGCTTTCTCATTTTCTGTCCTTTTTAAAGAACTCAACTATCATTTTTTGATTACATACGTCTAAATACTTTTCCCTGCCGCTATCGCAAGATATCCAGTATCCTCTCGACTCGCTTCCAAAAGCCTTTATAAAGCTTTCGCCTAACGCTCCTTGGTATCTTACGTTTTCGTATATATTATCGGCTAGTATCCTGCCCGTTTTTCTATCTTTTATGATTCCGCCGTAGTTAAAGCTTAGACCGATTAGGTCGTCAAGAAAGGTTTTGATATTTGGTGCCGGCTCTATGCGCCAGTCCGTCATCCTATTTTCTTTTTCCAATACCAACTCTATACCAGCTATCTCATCTTCATTGATTTCTTTGCGAGCTACGCATTTGTCTTTGTAGATTTGTTTGTAGTATTCCATCTTTTTATCTACGTCTTGCAACCCATCTATAACCCACTCTATTTGATAGTCGTCCCATGTAAATACTTTGCCGTTCCTACTAATAGGGTTTGGGCTTTTGTATCGTTCTTGTACTATTTTTATTATTTTGTCTACTACTATTCTTTGCTGCTGCGGGTAGCTCTTTTTTCTCTCTTCATTATCAAACCAGGCATTATAATATATCTCTTTATATTCGCTGGGTTTTGAGTGGTACTCGTCGTAAAGTTGCTTAAACTCGGGATAAGGTATTTTTTTATCGGATAAGT
>CALIWP010000218.1 GCA_938046705.1 uncultured Campylobacter sp.
AGGAATTTCTAAATGAGATCACTCTAACAAGCGAGCAAGACGGTATCAGCGACGAGGCAATCAGCATCATGAGTGTACATGCAAGCAAGGGACTTGAGTTTGAGCACCTTTTTGTGATCGGCCTTGAAGAGGGATTTTTTCCGCTCATTGGCGATGGTAGCGACATCGAAGAGGAGCGCAGGCTTGCTTATGTGGCGATAACAAGAGCCAAAAAAACGCTTAGCCTAAGCTTTGCAAATTCACGCTTTTATAAAGGCCAGAGAACGAGGCTGGAAAAGAGCAGATTTTTAAGCGAAGCAGGCGTTTGCAGCGGTAGCCTCATCATCCAGACGCAAACGCAAACCGCTGGCGAATACAAAAAAGGCGATCTTGTCAAGCATAAAATTTTCGGTATCGGTCGCGTAACGGCAGTAACGAAGATCAAAAAAGAGCTAAAGCTAACGATAAATTTCGGCGGAATCAGCCGCGAGATAATGTCTAGCTTCGTCGAAAAAGCGGTATGAAAATGAGTAAATTTGAGACTCTACTGAGCAAATGCGACATCAAATTTGATCAAATTTACGCGCTCAATTTTGACGCTCGCGGATCAAATTTAACGCAACCTCCAAAGGTCAAATTTAAATGAACGTGCTTTTTGCGGCAAATAAGCCAGCCGGCATCAGCTCGAATCATTTTCTAAGCAGGCTAAAACGCAAATACGGCGTCAAAAAGGCGGGCTTTTCGGGCACGCTTGATCCGTTTGCTAGCGGCTGCCTCATCGTTGCTCTGGGCAATCACACGCGGCTTTTTAACTACATAGATAAAACGCCAAAAATCTACGAAGCGACGATGTGGCTGGGTGCGACGAGCGCTAGCCTAGATAACGAAAATATCGAGGAAACCCGGCTTTGCCCGCCGTTAAATTTAGCGGACGTAAAAGCGGCGCTGGCCGAGCTAAAAGGCGAGATCGCCTACGTACCGCCTAAATTTAGCGCCAAGCACGTGGACGGCAAGCGTGCGTATGAGCTAGCAAGAGCGGGCGAAGAGTTTGAGCTAAAAAGCCAAACAATGAACGTTTTTGACATAAATTTGACTGCGTATATGCATCCGTTTTTGAGCTTTCGCATTAGCGTTAGCGAGGGCTCGTA
Organism: uncultured Campylobacter sp.; assembly: GCA_938046705.1. The sequence continues at coordinate 1,128 of CALIWP010000218.1, forward strand.
TGTGCGCTCGTATGCTCAAATTTTAGCCGAAAAGCTTGGCGCAAGAGCCACTCTAAGCGCGCTAAAACGCGTGAGTGAAGGTAAATTTGTTTACGAAAACGAGAGGTTTTTAAATCCGCTTGATTTTATCTCATTGCCGCGAAACGAATATCTAGGCGACCCCGCGGACGTAATGCTGGGCAAAAAACTGAGCGCAGAAAAGCTAAAATTTGGCGCAGAGGGGCTATATTTAATAAACTTTGATGAATTTTTTAGTATCATTGAAATCAAAGACGAAACCGTAACATATAAACTAAATAAGGTCGAAAAATGCTAATACTCGCAAGAAAAGAAGACGAAAGCATAATGCTGGGAAACGATATCAAAATCACGGTCGTAGGCATCTCAAAAGGCGGCGTAAAAATCGGCATCGACGCGCCTAAAAATATGATGATCCTGCGCTCGGAGCTAGTAGAAGACGTAGCGGCAGAAAATAAACAAGCCCTAAACGGTGCGGGCGAAGCGAGCCTAAAAGAGCTGAGCGATAAAATCGTAAAATAATGAAAAGCTACGCGAAAATCAACTCCTTTTTAAAGATCGTCGGCACTCGCGGCAACTACCACGAGATCGTCTCTCGCTTTGTTTTGCGGCGCGAGATTTACGACGAAATTTTATTTGAAAAGTCTAGCGGCTTCGCGCTTGAGTGCGATAACGAAAATATCGAAAATAATATCGTTTTAAAGGCTAAATTTGAACTTGAAAAAGCGGGCTTTAAAAACGAGCTGGACGAGTTTTTCGCCTCGCATAAAATCGTGATAAAAAAGCAAATCCCGCTAGGCGCGGGCCTTGGCGGAGGCAGCTCAAACGCGGCTACGTTTTTAAAGATGGCGAACGAGGAGTTAAATTTAAAACTAACGCGCGAAAATTTGATGAAAATAGGCGCAAATATCGGAGCGGACGTGGCGTTTTTCGCTAGCGATTTTGAGGCGGCAAACGTCGGCGGTATCGGCGAGATAATAAGCGAGTTTAACGACGAAGTGCCGGAGGTAGAAATTTTAACGCCCGGCGTCTTTTGCTCGACGCCTGCGGTTTACGGCGAATTTAGGGCAAATTTTATGGATAGTATCGACGTAAATTTGGCGGCAAAAATGTGCAAGATGACGACGGCGCAGCTGCTGGAGCGATACGAAAATCGCAAACTAAACGATCTTTTTGCGCCGTGTTTTAAAATTTATCCGCAGATGGATAAATTTAAAGATTTTTTCCTAAGCGGCAGCGGCGCGAGCGTGTTTTTCTTAAAATAAAAAGGTAAAAAATGGGTAAGGATTTAGCCAAAAATAAAAAGGCGCTGTTTGACTTTAGCATTATCGAGACCTTCGAGGCCGGTATCGTGCTAAAGGGTAGCGAAGTAAAGGCTCTACGGGCAGGCCGAGCAAATCTAAAAGATAGCTTCGCACGCGTGATAAAGGGCGAGCTGTTTTTGCTAAACGCGCACATCAGCCACCTAAATACGACGCACTCGGCATTTCGCCCTGACGAGCGGGCTCCGAGAAAGCTACTGATGCACCGCAAGCAAATAGATAAAATTTTCGGTCAAGTCACGCAAGAGGGCCTCACGCTAGTGGTTTTGGCGCTCTATCTAAGCGACAAAAACATCGTAAAGGCGCGCCTTGCGCTGGCAAAAGGTAAAAACCTGCACGATAAGCGCGAGACGATAAAACGCAAAGAAGCCGACAAAGAAGCGCGTGCGGCGATGAAAAAATACATCTAAGGAAAACGGGTGCCCTACGTAAATATAAAAATCACAAAAGAAAAAGAAGCCGTAAGCGCCGAGCAAAAGCGTGCGCTCATAGCCGGCGTAACGAAGCTGCTCGGCGATACGCTAAAGCGCGACGCGAGCAGAACCGTCGTCGTGATAGAGGAAGTTAGCACCGACGACTACGGCTTTGGCGGCGAAAGCATAACCGAACTAAGATCAAAACAAGGAAAATAATATGAAAAAAACCATAAAAGCGATTTTGGCGGCTTTAGCCTGCGCGATATTTCTAGCAGGCTGCGGCGAGGACGAGACGGCGAAGGCTCCCGTAAAGATAGAGGGCTATAAAACGGGCGAGGAGATCGCGCTAAAGAGCGTGTTTGGCAAAGACCTCACGCTAAAGCGCGTCGAGGGCGGCTTTGTTATCAAAGGCGACGAGGATAAAATTTTGATGTTTGATATATTTGGCACGTTTTGTCCGCCGTGCCAAAAAGAAGCGCCCGATCTCACCAAATTTCAGATCGATAATTTAAACGACTTTACGATAGTCGCTCTTACGCACTTTGAGAACGTCACGAACGAATACGTCGTGGAAAATTTCGCACAAAAATACAACGCCTTTTACTTTATCTCAAACGACGCTAAAATCAACGACAGGCTTTCGGCTCAAATTTTAGAGGATATAAAATACGAGCGGCTTGAGAGCGTGCCGATAAAAATGGTGCTAAAAGGCGGCGTATATCAGGAGCTAACCGACGTAGATAGCGGGAAATTTGGCGTGAAATACTACCTAGGCGGCATCCATCTAGACGCGATGACGAAGGATTTTGAAAGAATAAAAAATGCCCGCTAAAACCGCCACCGAGCGGGAGCACGGCATAGACGTAAAGGAAAAACCTGAATTTCCGCGCAAATTTAAGGTTATTTTGTTAAACGACGACGTTACGAGTATGGATTTTGTCGTGAGCGTGCTAGTAGAGATTTTTAATCGCGATATGCAAAGCGCGGTAGCCGTGATGCTAAAAATCCACAACGAAGGCAGCGGAGTGGCGGGCATCTACAACAAAGAGATTGCCCAAACCAAACAAAACCAAACGCTAAAAGCCGCAGCCGCGGCGGGCTACCCGCTAAAGGCCGTCGTCGAGGAAGAATAGCCCGCAAAAACGGGCGCGCAAAAGGCGCAAAGAGGAGGAAATGATGTTTGACTCGGATTTAAGCTATCTTTTGGAAAAGGCCGGGCAGTTTGCCTACTCGAATTTTCACGAGTATCTAACCAGCGAGCACGTGCTTTTCGTGCTAGTAAATTTAAACGAAGAGACTAGAGATATCCTGGCTGACGCGGGTCTAACCGACGTCGAGGGACTAAAAAGCGACCTAAAAAACTATCTACTGCAAACCAACGAGCAGGTGCCGCACCACAAACAGCCGCGCATGACGGTGCTTTTGGAGCAAATTTTTAAAGAGCTAAACACAGAGCTAAAAGATAAAAATGTCGGCATTAGGGATTTGCTCTTTAAAATCGCGGCCAGAGGCGACACGTACGGGGCTAAAATTTTAGAATTTTACGACGTCGATCCGCAAAAGATCAAGCAAGCAACAAAAGACGACAAGCAGACTCGCGCAAAAAACTTCCAAAACCTCGCCAAATACTCGTCAAATTTAACCAAACTAGCCGCCGAAGGCAAGATAGATCCGATCATCGGGCGAGAAAACGAGCTAGCAAGGCTAATGCAAACGCTAAGCCGCCGCAAGAAAAATAATCCAATCCTAGTAGGCGAAGCGGGCGTTGGCAAAACAGCCGTAGTCGAGGGACTCGCGCTAAAAATCGCAAGCGGCGAAGTGCCGCAGCGACTAAAACAGGCGCAAATTTTTGCCCTAGATATAGGCGCGATGATAGCTGGCACGAAATACCGCGGCGACTTTGAAAAGCGCCTAAAAGACGTAATGGACGAGGTGTCCGAGCAGGAGGACGCGATAGTTTTTATCGATGAGATACACACGATCGTGGGCGCAGGAGCCACGAACGGCGGCGGGCTTGATATGTCAAATTTACTAAAACCGGCTCTCGCAAACGGCTCGCTTCGCTGCATCGGAGCGACGACGTACGCGGAGTATCGCAGCTTTTTTGAAAAAGAAAAAGCCCTCTCGCGCCGATTTGCTAAAATCGACGTCGTAGAACCAAGCGCGGACGAGAGCATCGAGATCCTAAAAGGACTTCGCGCCAAATACGAGAGCTTTCACGGCGTCAAATTTAGCGACGAAATTTTAGCTAAAAGCGTGGAGCTAGCCAAAAAATACCTAAACGATAGATTTTTGCCAGATAGCGCCATCGATCTAATCGACGAGGTCGGCGCGGCTCTAGCCCTGCAAAACAGAAGCAAAACCGTAAAAATGTCCGATCTAAGCGCGGTTTTAAGCAAGATGGCAAATATCCCCGATACCAATCTAAAATCAGACGCCGCGGCAAATTTGAAAAATCTAGCACAAAGGCTAAAGTCTGAAATCTTCGGTCAAGACGAAGCCATAGATACGCTAGTAGCAGCGATCAAGCGCTCGTATGCGGGGCTAAAACAGCCAAACGCGCCCGTAGGCGTATTTTTATTTACGGGATCTAGCGGTGTGGGTAAAAGCGAGCTAAGCGCGGCTCTAGCGCGAAATTTGGGCGTGCACTTCGAGCGATTTGATATGAGCGAATACATGGAAAAGCACAGCGTCTCGCGTCTAATCGGCGCGCCTCCTGGATATGTCGGGTTTGAAGAGGGCGGCATACTCACAAATGCCGTTAAAAAGCACCCTTATAGCGTGATTTTGTTTGACGAGATCGAAAAAGCCAGCGACGAGATGATAAACGTCTTTTTGCAAATTTTCGATGGCGCGAGCCTCACGGATAACACGGGCGCAAAGAGCGATTTTCGCAACGCCGTCATCATAATGAGCTCAAATTTGGGCTCAAAAGAGGCTCCGACGCTTGGCTTTAGCAAAGACGAAAGCGGTAAAGCGGACTCCGCGGTAAAGGGATTTTTCAGCCCCGAGTTTCGCAACCGTATTGATAAAATCGTGCATTTTAACGATCTTGGCGAGGACGCGCTGAGCCTCATTGCGCAAAAGATCATCAACGAGATAAACTCAAGCCTCGCCGAGAAAAAAGTCGTCATAAAAGCCTCCGCCGAAGCAAAAAAATACCTCTGGCAAAAGGGCTATAGCAAGGAATTTGGCGCCAGAAATCTAAAACGCCTAGTCCAAGACGAGATCTCGACCAAGCTTAGCGACGAGATACTTTTCGGCGCGCTAAAAAACGGCGGCGTCGCAAATATCGCGCTAAAAAACGGCGAGCTGGCGTTTAAATTTGAAGCCATAAAATAAGCGGTTGCGGGGTCAAATTTGGAAAAGATCTATAACTTTCCCGACCCTGCAAACGCTCCCGCAAACTCCCCTCTAGCCGTCGGCGGCGACCTAAGCGCGCAGGCTCTTTTGCAAGCTTACGACAAAGGCATTTTCCCGTGGTTTTTGCCCGGCGAGCCCATATACTGGTGGTCGCCAGATCCCCGCGCGGTGCTAGTTCCAAGCGAGGTGCGCGTGCAACAAAGCATAAAATCGGCGCTTAAAAAATTTGAAGTACGGTTTGACTACGACTTTGAAAATTTTCTAAAAGTCTGCAAAAGCGAGCGCGAAAAAAAGGGCCCCACGTGGCTAAGCGAAGATATCGCGAGCGCATACGTAAATTTGCACCGCCTGGACATATCGCACAGTGTGGAGGTTTACGAGGACGGCGAGCTAGCGGGCGGGCTTTACGGGCAAATTTTCGGCAAGGTCTTTTGCGGAGAGAGTATGATCAGTCTAAAAACCGGCGCGTCAAAAGTCGCCCTCATCTCGCTTTGCCGCGCTTTAGAGCCGTTTGATTTTCTCATCGACTGCCAGGTCATGAACGATCATCTAAAATTTATGGGTGCAAAAGCGATGAAGCGAAGCGAGTTTTTAGCCAAATTTAATGAGCTAAAAAAGCAGCCTAACGGATTTAGCGAATTTAAAAATTTATGCTAAATTTGGAACGTCTTTTGCTTATTATCTCGTAAAATTTAGATAAAAAAGGCAAGAAAATGTTCGCAGGTATCCAAACCTCAAAATCAAAACCGCTCATAGAAAGCGCGCTGGCAAGCAGAAATTTACGCCAGCAAATGATTTCTAGCAACATAGCAAACATCGACACGCCTTTTTACAAAGCCCGCGACATCGCGTTTGAAGCGGCTTTATCGCAAACGGCGCAAGAAATCTACGGCAAAGACGAAAATAAAATTTTAAAACTCGCGCAAACGGACGGCACACACTTTCCTCGCGTGGATTTTCCGGCATCAAACGGAGCGACGATATTTTTACGCGATGGACATATGGCGCGAAACGACGCAAACACCGTCGATCTAGATGTCGAAACGACCGAGCTAAGCAAAAACGCGATAATGGTAACCGCGCTTGATAGAGCAATGAGACAAAGCGGCCAGATATTTAAAAACGTTATCGACGCTAGCAGTAAAATTTAAGGATAGATTATGAGCAATTATTTAAGCGACTTTGATATCAGTGGATACGGACTAAGCGCTCAACGCTTTAGAATGAACGTCATTAGCTCCAACATCGCCAACGCAAACACCGTGCGAACGGCGGAAGGCGGTCCATATAGACGCCGCGAGGTGATATTTAAGGCGGTTGATTTTGATAGCGTTTTAAACGACGAAGTGGCAAAAAAACATAACTTGCTCGAATACGAAAATCCGCTAGACGATAAATTCTATACAAAAGACGCAAAACCTGCTATAATGAGCGTCGTAGTTGACAAGATAGTGCGCGACGATAAGGATTTTAAGCTAAAATACGATCCGTCTCACCCCGACGCCGACGCGAGAGGCTACGTAGCGTACCCAAATATCAATCCCGTCATCGAAATGGCGGATTTGATCGAAGCCACGCGCGCCTATCAGGCAAACGTTTCGGCATTTCAGTCGGCTAAAACGATCGCTCAAAGCGCGTTAGAATTATTACAAGGTTAAATTTTATGACAAATATAGATAAAATCGGCTCGGTCGCTTCACCGTTTGAAAAAAAAGAAGCAAAGACTCTACAAAATCAAAAAGGCGAGTTAAATTTCGGCGACATGCTAGATAGCTCGCTAAAAGAGCTAAACGAGATACAAATCAACGCAGACAAAGCTATCGCCGATCTAGCAACGGGCGAGGTAAAAGACCTACACCAAGCAGCTATCGCTATCGGCAAGGCCGACACATCGATGAAACTCATGCTAGAGATCCGAAATAAGGCCCTAAGCGCATACAAAGAAATCTCAAGAACGCAAATTTAAGCCTTGAATCAGCGAAAATCAAAAACAATCGCTTTATTTGCGTTTATTCTGTTTTTTATCTGCATATTTTTGGCAGTTATCTTTTACCGAGCAAATATCGAAAGACGACTGCCAAAACTAGAAACTAGCGACATAAACACGGCCCTACGCGGCAACATAATAACAAAAGACGGCTTTAGTATCACCGGCAGCCAAAAGCTCTACAAAGTGATGGTAGATACTAGAAACATCGACCCCGATAAAAAAGATCTATTTATCAAGCTTTACTGCATATATAGCGGCGACGATATCAAGCGCGTAACTAAAATCATCAACAGCCAAAAAGGCGCCGTTACGCTATCCTATAAGATCGACGCCAAGGGCGCGGCGTATCTACAGGAGCTATCAAAAAAGCTGTATAGAAAAAAAATCTTTATCCCGTACGAAGACCCTAGCACAGGAGCTGCGATACTGCGTAATATGAGCATAATAGAAAGCGGCGAAAGCAGGCAATATGTCGCTGCCGACGCGCTCACGCCTATGATAGGCTACGTAAAAAAGGTCGAAAAAGACGGTATCACCAAAACCGAGGGCGTAAAAGGCGTAGAAAAAGCCTACGAATACTACATCTCCTCGATCCAAGACGCCAAACTGATAGGCCCGAAAGATATCGGAAACAACATCATCTTAACCAGCGATTCAAATTTAGCTAACCGCGTGGACGGATACGATATCATCCTAAACGCCTCGCTTAAACTGCAAACCAGACTAGAGCAGATCATCGACGAAAAAAAAGAATTTCTAAACGCAAAAGAGATAATCGTAGGCATCATGGACTCAAAAACGGGCGGTCTGCTAGCACTTGCCAGCACATCACGCTACAGCCCGGCAAACATCAGAAAACAAGACTACAAATCGCTAAACTCCTCGGCAACCGAGTATGCATACGAGGTCGGCTCGGTATTTAAACCGTTTATTTTCGCCATCCTTTTAGCAAACGACAAAATCAATCCGCTCGAGCGCATAAACACCTACAACGGCGTCTACCAACTAGGCAAACGCACGATAAAAGACACGCACCCAGAGCCATTTCTCACGGCTGAGGATATCATCGTATACAGCTCAAATATTGGCATGATACAAATCGCCCAGCGCCTAGACGGTTCTCAAATTTACTCAGGGCTTTTAAATTTCGGCTTCACGCAAAAAACAGGCATCGACATGCCATACGAACAGATCGGAAATATGCCGCCGGTAGCCAAGCTAAATTCTCAAATTTACAAGGCCACGATCAGCTACGGATACGGCTTGCAAGCGACTTTTATCCAGCTTTTAAAGGCGTATAACGTATTTAATAATAAAGGCGTAATGGTGACGCCAAAGGTCGTGGACTCGCTCTATAAAGACGGCAAATTTTTCGTCGTAAACGACCCAAAACCGGTCGAAGCCATAAGTCAAGAAGCGGCCGAGAGGATGAAGCGCATCCTGATAAAAACCGTCGAGATCGGCACCGGCAAAAGAGCGAAGGTGGAAGGCCTAGAAATCGGCGGCAAAACAGGTACTGCACACATCGCCACAACCGGTGGCTACGCAAATACCTATAACGGCTCATTTTTCGGATTCGTCAACGACTCACAGGGCAATAGCTATACGATAGGTGTTTTAGCCAGAGAGCCAAAGAAACCGTATTATTATTTCGGCGCACAGAGCGCGCTACCGACGTTTAGAGCGGCCGTAGAGCTGATGGTCGAAGAGGGATTTTTAAAACCCGATGAAAATTTGACCGCGCCGGAACAAGCTGCGCCGCCAACCGAAAATACAGAGAAAAAAAACACAAACTCAAATTCTAAAAGCAAGCAAAAAAATAATTAACTCTCAATCACCCATATACAATATTAAATTAGACTTAACGGAACTTAATTTAAATATAAGAAGTATTAAGTTGCCATGAAAAACATGAGAACCAAGTGTATAATCCATTCAAGAATTTCTAAGCTAAATTTTAGAGAAATTTTATAACATTTTTTATCTGACATAGAAGCTGTAAAAATAGCGGAATTTACTAAATAATCAATCTTGCGCTTGCGCTTCTCTTTATAGCTAGCTTGATAGCTTTACTCTCTATTCTGATTGCTGGAAGGCTTATGACGGTTTGGTAGATTACGGAGCCAAAGA
>CALIWP010000219.1 GCA_938046705.1 uncultured Campylobacter sp.
GCATCTCTTTTTGAACGCCCAGGGACTCGTTTAGCTCGGCAACCTTAGCCTCCGCATTTTGCAACGAATTATCTTTTTGCGAAATTTGATTTTCTAACTCATAAATTTTACTCTTTAGTTCCGCCACGTTTTGCTCGGTTTCTTGGCGCTCGTTTTCAATCTGATTTTTTAGCTTTTCAAGCTCGGTTTTATATATAGCCTCGTTTTGTTCAATCTCTTTTTCAAATCCTTGTTTTTCTTTCTCGAGCTTTGCGGCTAACTCTTTATTTGTCGCGTTTAGCTCATCATTTATCGCTTTTAGCTTAGCTTTTGACTCGGCTTTTTTATTTGCGTTTTCAAGGCTCGCTTCAAGCTCGCTTATTTTTTTCTTGTCCGCGTCTTGTTCTTTTTCTAGGGCGGCGATCCTATTTTTGGATAAATTTTGAGCATTTAACGCCTGAGCGTTATACTCGCTAGCGATCCTTTTTATCTCGCTATCTTTTAGGCCCAGCTCGTTTGCGAGCCTAGCATTTTCGCTCTTTAGTTTTGCGGTCTCTTCGTTTGCCGTTCTTAGTTCGCTTTCAAATTTAGCCTTACTAGATAGCGCTTCGCTTTTTAGCTCGTCGTTTTGGGTCTCGAGCCGTTTTAGAGCATTTTGACTTTCGCTTTGCGTTTTGGCGCTTGATTTGTCAAATTCGCTCTGCTTTTTCTCGAGCTCGGCTTTTAGAGCTTTGATCTCGCTACGAAGAGAAGTCAAATTTTGCTCTAAATTTTTATTTTTTTCGTTTTCCTCCTGCGCTTTGGCTAGTTTTTTATTTAGCTCGTCGATCGCGCTTATACGCTGTTTGTCGTTAGCGCTGGCGGCTTGTTTTCGCCTGGTTTCCAGCTCGGCTTTTTGATCGCTTAAGATATTTGAGATTTCTAGATTTTTACTCACTAGATCGACGTTATCGTCATAGAGTAGCTTATTTTGAGCGCGCAGGACGCGGATTTGCTCTTTTAGCTCGTCCTCGTCGCCTAAAATAGGTGCGTCCGTATAGTTCGCATCCAAATTTTTAGCATATTTTTCCTGCGGCAAAGCTTGACTTAGGATGGCCGAATTTGTCTCGTCCGTACCGCCTACGCTCTCGTTTTTAGGCGCTTCTTCGACGTTCATTATCTGCACGGCGAGCTCCGTAGACTTTGCAGAAGGCTTCGTAAACTCGAAATACAAATAATATCCGCCCAGCGTGAGCAAACAACCGCAGATAAAAAATAAGACTAAATTTAACGCTCTCAACTCTATTTTTCCTTGATGTCTTGGACTACCTTATGCGCGTGATTTAGCGCGAGTACGATCGAGCCGCCGTTTTTTAGCACGATGTCGCCGCCGATATATAGGCCGGATACGCTGCTTTCATAGTGCTCGTTTACGACCGGATCTTTATCTGCGTCAAGCTCCACTCCGCATTTTTGTAAAAAATCCACCGGAGTTGAGCCGCCGATAGCGTAGACAACCCTATCGTAGACTCTGATTTTTCCGTTTGAAAAGTGCACTCTAACGCGCCCTGATTCGTTTTCGATCTCGGTTATATCGTGATTTAGTCGCACTTTTAGCTTATTTGCTTTTTCTAGTTCCCACAGCGCCGTTACGTTTACGTCATTTACGCGACTAAATTTATCCTTACGGTAAGCCAGCGTCGTTTTGTTGTATTGGCATAGCTCGATAGCGTACTCCACGGCCGAGTTTCCGCCGCCTACCACGAGCACTTTTTCGCCGCTAGAACAGGAGTTTAGGTTAAAATTTATAACGTTATTTAGCGAAGGCGGGATTTTGTAGTCCGGCTTGTTCGGGCGTCCCATTTTACCGATACTTATCATCACGTTTTTGGCTTGATAGTCGCCCTTTGCGGTGTGCACGAAAAACAAACCGTCCTTTTTCTTTACGCTTTCGACCTCGGAGTTAAACACGGCCTCGATCTTTTCCTCGTCTAGCAGCTTATCGAAATAATCAAGCGTGCTCTCTTTCGTGCCGTCTTCAAAGGACACGATGCCGTGAATGGTGCTGTCTTGACCTTTGTACTCCTTATCCACGCGCTTATTGTCTTTGTAAAATTTTCTTATAGTTTGGCTGTGGTTATCGCCCTTTTCGAGAAGCAAAACTTTTTTTAATCCATTGGCTCTCGCCTCTACGACGGTCGCGATGCCGCAAGGGCCGCCGCCTATCACGATAATGTCGTAAACATCGCTCATTGATTCTCTCCGATTTGATAATTTTTCATTAATGTAGCGAAAATTGTATTAAATTTTAAGAAATTCGCGAAATTTGGGGTAAATTTAATTTAAAAAAGACAAAAACGGTCAAATTTAAAAGACAAAAGGCAAGTGAGATCAAATTTGGCTTGTTTAAATTCGGTAAATTTGAGAGCCAAATTTGAAGCGCGTCAAATTTAAAGGGGCGCAAATTTAACCAAATTTACGCCCGCTAAAGCTAAATTTTCTTTAAAAACTCGGCGATTAAAAACGCTAGTTCTAGCGACTGGTCGGCGTTTAGGCGCGGATCGCACTGCGTCTCGTATCTGTGCGCCAGATCATCCTCGTTTAGTTTAAATGACCCGCCCATGCACTCGGTCACGTCCTGGCCCGTCATCTCTAGATGCACGCCGCCCGCATGCGTGCCTTCTGCTCTATG
>CALIWP010000220.1 GCA_938046705.1 uncultured Campylobacter sp.
GAAAAATGCGGCATGCCGTACGTAAATCACCGCTGGCTAGGCGGCATGATGACGAACTTCGGTACTATCCGCCAATCTATCCGCAAACTCGAAGTAATCGAGGCTATGGAAGAAGACGGCTCTATAAATTTACTAACTAAAAAAGAAGCGCTAATGCTTCGCCGCAAAAAAGAGAAGCTTCTAGCGTCTCTAGGCGGTATCAGAAACCTAAAAACCGTGCCTGATATGATTTTCGTCATCGACACCGTAAAAGAAAAAATCGCCGTTCAAGAGGCTAACCGCCTAAAAATCCCTGTCGTAGCTCCGATCGACACAAACTGCGATCCTGACGTTATCGACTTCCCGATCCCTGGCAACGACGACGCGATCCGCTCGGTTCAGCTTTTCTGCCAAGAGATGGCTGAGGCTATCATCGAGGGACGCTCTCAGCTTGAAAAAGACGGCGGCGAGCAAGAAGAAGGCAAAGAGGCCGTGAGCCAAGCCGAAAAAGACGCAGTCGTAAACGAGGCTGTTAACGAAGACTTCTCCGAGGACTTCAGTGAGGACGAAGAGTAATGGAAATCAGCGCACAAATGGTAAAAGAGCTCCGCGAATCAACCGGAGCCGGAATGATGGACTGCAAAAAGGCGCTAGCCGAGGCTAACGGCGACATGGAAAAAGCCGTTGATATCCTACGCGAGAAGGGTCTAGGTCAGGCCGCTAAAAAGGCTGACCGCCTAGCTAGCGAGGGCCTTGTGAGCGTAGTTGTTTGTGATCACTGCAAAACCGCAACTATCAGCGAGATAAACTCTGAGACCGACTTCGTCGCTAAAAACGCTCAGTTTCAAAATTTGACCAAAGACACTACGGCGCACATCCAAACAAATTTGATAAAAGACGTCGAGAGCCTAAATGCAAGCGTTATCAACGGCGTTAAATTTGAGGATTATTTCAAAACCCAGATCGCTACTATCGGCGAAAATTTGGTCGTTCGCCGCTTTGAGACTATAAAAGCGGACGACAAAGGCGTAGTAAACGGCTACGTACACTCAAACGGCCGCGTAGGCGTACTTATCGGCCTAGCTTGCCAAAGCGCAGAAGTCGCTAACAAAGCGGCTGAATTTGCAAGAAATTTGTGCATGCACGCAGCTGCTATGAAACCAAGCGTAATCAGCTATAAAGACCTTGATAAAGATTTTGTCGAGAAAGAATTTATCGCGCTTCGTGCTGAGCTCGAAAAAGACAACGAAGAGCTAAAACGCCTAGGCAAGCCGCTTCACCATATCCCTGAGTATGCAAGTCGCTGCCAAATAGGCGACGCCGAGCTTGCTAAGGCTACAAAAGCGATCGAAGAAGA
>CALIWP010000221.1 GCA_938046705.1 uncultured Campylobacter sp.
GTTTAATGCGCCAATGATTCTAAGTAGTAAAAAAATTTGCCTTTGCCATAGCGGCGGGAAATAGCTTTGTATTAAAACCATCATCAAACACGCCCGTTTGCGGCTTGGTGTTCGGCGAAATCCTGCAAGAGGCCGGTTTGCCAGCCGGCGTGCTAAATATCGTTTCGTGCTCAAGTAGCGTGCTTGGCGAGACTTTTCAAGAAGACAAGCGTATATCCATGATAACGTTTATGGGATCGACCCAGGTCGGTAGGCATATAGCTCAAAGCGCGGCGAAAAATATGAAAAAATGCACCCTTGAGCTAGGCGGGAAAAGTCCCGTTCTGGTTCTTGAGGATGCGGATGTTAACTACGCCGTAGATACCGCGTTTTTTGGTATCTTTATGCATCAAGGTCAAATTTGTATGGCGGGCTCGCGCATCATAGTGCATGAAAAAATTTATGACGATTTCGTCTCCAAATTTAGGGATAAAGTTAAAATTTTACAAGTCGGCGATTCGACCGATGCGCGCACTGTTATCGGGCCGCTTATCGAGCGCAAACAATGCGAATTTATCGACGATTTGGTTATCGACGCAAAGAAAAAAGGCGCGCGGGTACTAACGGGCGGCATGAGCAAAAACAACTTTTATATGCCGACCACCGTAGCGGACGTTACGCCGGGTATGAAAATCTTTTCAACCGAGGCGTTTGGGCCGGTTGTGGCTATTATCAAAGCACGGGATTTAGATGAGGCCATAGAACTAGCCAATAGTACGGATTATGGACTAAGCGCGACCGTCATCACTCAAAATGTCGCGGACTATCTGCGCTGCGCCGATGAAATAGAAACGTGGATGCTGCACGTAAACGGCCCTTCGTTGCAAGACGAGGCGCATATTCCTTTCGACGGAGTAAAAATGAGCGGGCTTGGTCGCGAGGGCGGATGTTTTTCTATCGAGAAGATGACCGAGCTAAAATGGATCACCGTCGAAGGCATGGGAAATCACAAATATCCGTTTTAAATTTAACCGCTTACAAGCTAAATTTATTTAGTTTAGCTTGTAAGGCTTTATTATTTTGGGTCGGTTTCAATCCGCTTAAATTTAGTAGTAGCCAAGAACAACAAAAACTCGCTTAAATTTGACGAGATCGCAAACGCCATACGAGAATTCATTGCACCGCCCATTTTAATATAGTGAGGGATATCCTTGCCCTACGATATGCGCAAATCAAGAGTCGACGTGCCAACACTAAGAAGTTTAGCCGTTTGTTGTCTATTTAGCACCGCTTGTCCTTTGTACTGGCCGGCTATATGCTCGAGAAGCGTTTTGTACTCTACGTCGTTATATAGTTCATTAAGCATATTATTTTTCTCCTTCTGCTTATTCTTATATAACTAATTATATGTACTTTTCATTTACTCTTGCTATTTTGAGTAGTTTTTGGATAGTTTTTGAAAAATTTTTAATACCCTATGATTCCTTAGGGTATTTTAGAGTAATTTAGGATAAAAAATGTTTTCTTGTTTTTAAAAACAAAAATAAAGCATCTTAGATTGACTTAGAAAACATGGCGAGAAATTGGAATATTAAAAAATTTCGGGAACAAATAGGGAACAAATTTTATAAAACTAAGAAAACTTAAAGCTCTTGAAATATTGTAAAAATCGGGGTTTTAAAAGGATTTTTGAATATAAATGGCTCCGGATGCTGGGTTCGAACCAGCGACCAAGTGATTAACAGTCACCTACTCTACCGCTGAGCTAATCCGGAACACTTGAAAAGAGCTCGTATTATAGACGAAAAGATATGTTTTGTCAATAAATTTTAGCTTAATTTATAAAAAATCGCACAGAGCCTAATAAATTTTTATAAAAGGCTAAAACTAGCCTTTTATAAATCCACTTGCAATAACCTTATCGCCATCATACATAACACAAAGCTGACCTTGTGCCACACCAAGTGCATTTTGACTTAGCGTTAGTTTCGCTGTTTTATCCTCTTTATCAACCTCAACAAAAGCATCAAGTTTAGGGCTTCTATATCTTATCTTGGTTTCGCACTCAAATTTATCTTTATCTATAAATAAATTTACGTTTTCAAGCTCGACTACCTTTTGAGCCAAGTCATCTTTTGTTCCTACGACGATCTCGTTTTTATCGGCATTTATCTTTATAACAAAATGTGGCTCATGAGCACCAAAAACCTCAAAACCTCGGCGCTTGCCGATAGTATAGTGCATATAGCCTTGGTGGCGGCCGATTATTTTGCCATCTTTATCAACTACGTTTCCTGGCAAATTTGTATTGTAATGCTTATTTAAAACTTCGATATAAGTATCTTCCACAAAGCAAATTTCACTACTTTCTGCCTGCGTAGCAAATTCTTCAAGCACTTTTACACTTCTTGCAAGCTCTTTTATATCTTTTTTAAATTTATCCCCAAGCGGGAAAATAACATCTTTTAATATCTCTTTTGGCACTTGGGCTAAAAAGTAGCTTTGATCCTTGCTAGGATCTTTTGCGCATGTTATAAATCCATCAATAACTTGCACATAATGCCCAGTAGCAAGCTTCTCACAGCCATTTGCCTTTGCAAAATCAAGCAACGCACCAAGCTTTATAAATTTATTACACAAAGCACAAGGATTTGGCGTCTTGCCCTCTTTATAGAGCTTCACAAAAGGATCATAGACAAACTCATTAAATTTATCCTGCAGATCCAAAATATGCACCTTTATGCCAAGATACTCGCCTACTTTTTTTACTTTTCTGATATTTTCTTCGTGATATCCTGGCTTTTGATGTAGCATCATATAGCAACCTTGCACTTCATGACCAGCTTCTTGCAGAAATTTAGCCGTCATAGTGCTATCTACACCACCGCTCATTGCGACCATTATTTTCATATTTTTTACCTCTTTGAAATTTAAAAGGGGATATTTTATATCTTATTTTTAAATAGCCAAAATTTCATCTACAATAAGCTCTAAATCATCGGTGATTTTGTATAAATTTATATCTTCTTTTTTTATTGTTTTTTGGCTAACTAGCGTATTTTTTATAAACTCATCAAGCCCTTGCCAAAACTCGCTCCCAAAAAGAAAAATTTTTACTTTTTTGCTACCAACTTGAGCAAGTACTAAAATTTCAAAAAGTTCATCAAGAGTGCCAAAGCCACCCGGAAAGACGACAAATGCGACTGAACGATCGGTGAGTGCAAATTTTCTTGGGCTTAAATTTGAAAAGAGATATTTTGCTGTGACGTAAGGGTTTGTATTTTGTTCAAATGGAAGCCTCACATTTAGGGCTATACTTGGCGATTTTGCACTGTCAAACGCGCCCTTGTTTGCGGCTCTCATTATGCCGTCCCCGCCACCAGTTAAGATGGCATATCCTAGCTCGTTTAGCTTATAAGCTAGTTCATAAGCCTTTTTGCAGTAGAAATTTTCTTCATCAAATCTAGCCGAGCCAAAGAAGGTAACATTTTTATTTTTATATTTTAAGACGTTTGGAAAATTTAAAAGATCACTAACTAATTCATTATTCATTATTTTAACTGTTGAAGCCTCTCGCGTTTTGAGCCTATCTGAGTGATCTGAATGCCAAAGTTTCCATCGATTATGACAACTTCGCCAAGAGCTATTACCTTATCGCCGATCAAAATTTCTAGTGGATCGTTTGCTAATTGATTTAACTCGATGACTGAGCCAATATCCATGGTAAGTACATCTTTTAAAAGCATTCTTTTTGAGCCGATACGAACACGAATAGGTAACCTGACGTCCATTATAAGACCGATATTTCTCATCTCTTCAGCGCTAAAATCGCCCTTAGCTACGTGAGGAGTACTTGCTGGTGCAGCTGGTGCTTCGGTCTTAGTTGGCTCAAAAAATTTCATCAGCGAATGGTCACAAGCAAAACCGATATGCTCACTTAGATCTTCGATTTTGACATTAAATAAAAATAGCTTTTCATAAACACTAAAATCAAGCGAAGAATTTTCATCTAAAAAATTTACATTTATTACTTCAAAATTTATCTTTGGCATGCCCTTTTGAGCGCCCAAAGACGTACTAAAGGCGCTAAAAAGGTTTGAAAATATCTCCTTAGCTGCGTCAAGCTCATCATTTCCTAAATTTTCATTCTTTGAAATTTCCTCTTCGCCCATCATCCATTCGCTAATGGCACTTATTAAAACCGGAGTGCACACTATCTCTGTTTTAGCATTGATGTCGCCGCTTAAAGAGATATTGGCCATCACTACCGGCGGCTTTATGCCATTTTGCGTTGGTGCATCAAATTCATTTCTTTCACCAACCTCTGGAGCTCTGCCCGTAAGTCCTTCGATAGTAGCTTTTAATTCATTAGAAAATATATTAAAAAAATCATTCATCATCTTCGTCGTCCTCTTCTTCTTCCATTTTGCGCTCATTAGCTTCATACGCCATCAGCTTTGCTTTTCGCTCTTCTTCGTATTTTTCTAAGATATTTTTGATCTCGTCTTTATCGCTTCTGATTAGCTCTTCTATGCGGATAGAT
>CALIWP010000222.1 GCA_938046705.1 uncultured Campylobacter sp.
CGTATCAGCACGAGCTTGAGGCGCTAATAAACGCGGGCTCTAAAAAGGTCGAAAAAACAGGCGAAATGCAAAGCGTGGAGAAAATCCTGCAAAGCTTTAGCGAGCAAACGGGCGTTAAGCAACCCGCAAGGCTCGTGCTACCAAAAAACGGAAACGAAGCGATCAAAATTTATGCTAGTAATAGCGATGCTTATCTGGTCGATCCATATACCGCGCAGATCATCGGCAAGGACTACGGAGTTACTTTTGTGCGCGTAGCGATGTCGCTGCACCGAAATTTGGGCCTTGCGCTAACTGGAAATAAAACCGCGGGCGAAGTGGGCAAGCAGATCGTGGGCGCTAGTACGGTCGCGATGATAGTGCTTGTAATAAGCGGTGTTTGGCTGCATTTTCCAAGGATAAAACGCAAATTTGTCGAGGCGATAAAGCCGAATTTTAAACTCAAAAAATACGCCCTTTTTCACAACCTACACACGAGTTTTGGCGCCTTGAGCGCGGTGATTTATCTCATCATCTGCCTAACCGGGCTCATGTGGTCGTACCGCTGGTATAACGGCGCTGTGACGGAGCTTTTCGTTAGCGCGCAAAATTTGCCCAAAGAGACCGCGCAAAAAGACGGAGCGCCCGCAAAAGCAGAAGGCAAAAAGAACGCCGAGTATAAATTTAGCGACGCGCAGAAGGCTTATGAGATATTTAAATCAAGCGGCATAGAGTATAAGGAATTTAGCCTGATGCTTGCGGCCGGAGATAAGATAAACGTCAGATACTACGAGCCGGACGCGCCAAACACCGCTCGTCCGAAAATGACCGCCGTAAACGTAAAAGAGGGCAAGATGGCTGAGCAAAAGCAAACCGAGGGCATAACCGTAGGCATGGTAAAAAGTACGAACTATCAGCTGCATACAGGATATTTTTTCGGGCTTGCGGGTAAAATTTTGTGGTCGATAGTTTCGCTTTTGATGGCGCTTTTTATATTTAGTGGCTTTTATATGACGGCAAAAAGGGCGTTTAAGCCAAAAAAGGCTTAGTTAAATTTGCCTTTTATGTGTGCGAGCAATGAATTCGTCAAATTTACGCTCATCGCAAGGCGCTGCCTTTTGTTTTTGTTTAAAATTTCGCTTCGTTTTTTAAATTAAATTTTAAAAAATAAGCATTTAAATTTGGTCAAGAAAAGTGCCAAAAAAACGAAATATGACCAAAAACGCGAAATTTAAAAAATTTTACATCGATTTGGAACGCCTTTTGCAAAAAGCTAATCTAAGTTTAACTGTTTTTTCAACTAAAAAAAACTAAAATACAAACTAAAATTTTTAAATAGAAAGTTGCAAGATGGATTTAGGTAGCCTCGTCGGTTGGATAGTTATTATGGTGCTTTTGCTCGGTTCCATGCAGATGGGCGTCGGAATCGGAGCTTACATCGATATTCCCTCTGTTTTGATCGTTTTTGGCGGTACGATTTGCGCGCTGATGATCGGCTTTAAGATGGAGCAGATAAAAAAGCTAGGCACGTTTTACGGCATCGCGGTAAAACCAAAAACCTACAATCTCCCAGAAATCGTAAAAAAAATGGTCGAGTACTCCACAAAAGCTCGCCGCGACGGTATCCTGGCTCTTGAGAGCGATGCAAATAACGAAACCGATCCGTTTCTAAAAAAGGGTCTATCTATGGCGGTTGACGGCAACGAACCAGACGCCATCAGAACGCTGCTTGAGATAGATATGGAGCAGTCTAGCTCTAGACACGGCGATAATATCAAAATTTTCGAACAAATCGCGGGCTTTGCGGGCTCGATGGGTATGATCGGTACGCTCATCGGCCTGGTCGCGATGCTCATGAATATGTCCGATCCCTCAGCTATCGGTCCATCGATGGCGGTCGCGCTCATCACGACGCTTTACGGCGCGATGATAGGAAACATCCTTGGTTCGCCCGTGGCAAACATCCTGAGTATCCGCGACAAAGACGAAGGCACGGCAAAAGTGCTGATGCTAGAGGGCATAATGGCGATACAAGCTGGCGACAACCCTAGGACGCTCGAGATGAAGTTGCTATCATTTTTGCCGCCTAAAGACCGCGTCAGTCAGTTTGATAAGTAGTAAAAATGGCTAAAAAATTAATCGATCCAAGCGACTGCCCCAAATGCTTACCCGAGTGGCTCGCTGCGTTTGGCGACTTGATGTCGCTGTTGCTTTGCTTTTTCGTACTGCTTCTTTCTATGAGTACGATGGACGCAAAGAAGCTAGAAGCTGCGATCGGCTCGCTAAGCGGGGCTTTGGGCGTGCTTGAGGGCGGCGCGAAACCCGACGTCAGTGCTGAGCAAAACCAAGACGACCACGCCACCTCAAACAAAGAGCGCACGGGCGTGAAGTCGAATTTCGAGCAGACGCTGCGCTCTATCAACGAGCTTTTGCACGCTAGCGGCTCGCCTGAGGTTACGTTTGAGGAGAGTGAGAGCGGATTTGTGATTAGGTTGCCCGCAAATTTACTCTTTGCAAAAGACAGCGCCCAGCTGCAAAGCGACGACGCGCTGCTGTTTTTAAAACGTATCGCGATGGTGATAGCCAAACTACCGCCAGACGTCGTAGCAAACGTGATCGGGCATACCGACAGCGAGCAGCCCGCATCTACCGAGTTTAAAGACAACTGGCAGCTATCGTCGGCTAGAGCTATCAGCGTAGTTAGCGAGCTTATAAAAGACGGCGTCGATCCTAAAAAACTAACCGCATCCGCAAAGGCCGAATTTGAGCCGTTTGCGACGAATTTCACCGAGCAGGGCAGGGAGAAAAACCGCAGGGTCGAGATACATTTCGTTTCGTTAAATTTAGACGACAAAGCCAAAACGCAAAAAAGCATACTGGACGCGCAGGAGTAAATTTGAAAAAACTGACGTTTTTGCTGTTTTTTATCTTTGCGGCGGTCGCGATCGGCGAGGATAACGTCACGATCCCGACCGTAAATCTCAGCCTAAGCGCGCCCACTACGCCAACGCAGCTAGTTAGCTCGCTAAACGTCCTACTAGTCCTTACCGTCCTCACGCTCGCTCCTTCGCTAGTTTTTATGATGACCAGCTTTTTGCGGCTCATTATCGTTTTTTCGTTCTTGCGTCAAGCGATGGGCACGCAGCAGATGCCGCCTTCTACGGTGCTTATTAGCCTTGCGATGGTACTTACGTTTTTTATTATGGAGCCTGTGGGCAAGCAAGCCTACGAAGCGGGCGTGAAGCCCTATCTAAGCGAGCAAATCGGCTACCAAGAGGCCTTTGAACGCGGCGTGAAGCCGTTTCGCGAGTTTATGATAAAAAATACGCGCGAGAAGGATCTGGCGCTATTTTTACGCATCAGAAACATGCCAAATCCGCAAAGCTTCGATGATATCCCGCTCACGGTCGTGATGAGCGCGTTTATGATCAGCGAGATGAAAACGGCGTTTGAGATAGCGTTTTTGCTCTATTTGCCGTTTTTGGTCATCGATATGGTCGTTAGCTCCGTGCTCATGGCGATGGGTATGATGATGCTGCCGCCGACGATGATTTCCTTGCCGTTTAAGCTACTTATTTTCGTGCTCGTAGATGGCTGGAATTTGCTCGTCATGAACCTCGTTAAAAGCTTTCATTAGGTTTTTTGTCGCTATAATCTTAAAAAAGCTCCGCGCGCCGCTTAAATTTTCATTTTATTTTACCTACGGCGCCAGACTTCAGACGGCGCAAATCTGCTCAAATTTAGCCCGCGCCGCCCAGAGCTAATAGGGAAGGCTTTAGATGAAAAAAATTTATATATTTTTGAGTTTTTGCGTTTTTTTAGGCGGTTCGGAGGTTAAATTTGACGGAAATTTACACGAGCTGATTTTGGCTGCGCAGAGTTCAAATTTGGCTCAAATCTCAAACTACGAACCGCAAAAAGCGCAGCTGCAAAAAGAGGCCGTAAAAAGTGCATATATGCCAAGCTTCACGATCGATGGCGGATATAGTTTCTTAAGCGGCGATATAAACGTCCTGCGCCCGCAAAGAGCCGCCACGGCAAGGGCGATTTTGGAGCTTGCGGTTTATGACGGCGGCAAGCGCGAAGCCCTGCTAAGCTCGCTTTCGCATCTTAGCGCGGCTGAAATTTTAAAAAACGAGGATTATCAAAACCTGCTTGCATTTAACGCGACCAAGCTTTATTTTAGCTTTTTGTCGCTGGGCGAGCTCGCGACCGCAAAAGAGGGCGAGATAAACTACCTAAAAAACGCGCTAAATAGGCTGGAAAAATACTACCGCGCAGGACTTAGCGACGAGAGCGAGTATGAAGCGGTAAACGCTAGATACGCCATGGCGCTAGCCGAACGCCTCGAAATCACGCAAAATCAAAACGAGATAAAAAATCAAATTTACGCGCTAACGGGCAGGGATATAAAGCCTGTGGCGGGCTCTAGGATCGTGTTTACAGACGACGACTCCATGCCGCAAAAAAGCCAAAAGCCCGAGCTCGAGGTGCTTAGGCTAAATTTCGCCGCGGCTTTGGAGGACGAAAAGATAACCGCGTCCG
>CALIWP010000223.1 GCA_938046705.1 uncultured Campylobacter sp.
TGAGTCGGTCTGTGACTCTCTTGTTGACGAAGGAGAGCTATCACAAGACTACATGATTGCTGAATACAATAAAAGAGATATGGAGGTAAGTGGATATGACTTTGATGTAGAGCGTGGCAAGCTTAGCCTTCTAGTGCATTGTCTTTTTCAAAGCGATGATATACAAACTCTTATAAAAGCACAGATAGAATCGAAATTTAAAAAGCTGGAAAATTTTTTCTTAAGGAGTTGTGAAAAACTTTATGATACTATGGAGGAGGGTTTTGAGCATTACTCAATGGCCTATAATATATATTCGTATTTAATGAAAAATGAGATTAAAAAAATTCGCTTTATTATTATTACAGATGGAAAAATTACTAAAAATTTAGCAAGTATCCCAAATAAAGTACTATATGGTATTGATGCGGAGTATCGCATCATAGATATTGAGTTTTTATATAAAATTTATACTAAAAACAACTCAAAAAATAACTTTGACATTGAGGTTGATTTACCAGCGCTTGTAGTGGATACGCCGACGAAAGACTATAGATCTTATTTAAGCGTAATAGACGGCAAGACAATAGTTGAAATTTATGATGCATTTGGCTCCAGACTTTTAGAGCAAAACGTTAGAACTTTTTTGCAATTTCGTGGCAACGTAAATAAGGGATTGCGAAACACTATAGAATATAGACCGGAGATGTTTTTTGCATACAATAACGGCATAACTGCAACCGCTAATGATGTAGTTTTGCAAGATGGCAAAATCGTAAAAATATCAAATTTTCAGATTGTCAATGGAGGCCAGACTGTATCAGCCATATACGCCTCAAGTAAAAATGCAAAGCTAGATGTATCAAAAATTTATGTTCAGATGAAACTATCCGTAGTTGCTGACACTGAAAAACAAGATGAATTTGTTTCAAAGGTTAGCGAATATGCAAACACTCAAAACAAGATAAATCAATCGGATTTCTTTTCAAATAGCCCTTTTCATAAAGATTTTAAAGAATGCTCAAGAAGAAATTTGGCACCAGCTGTTGATGGAGCACAAGTGAGAACTCATTGGTTTTATGAGAGGGTAAGGGGTGAATATTTAAACGAGCAAGCATATTTAAGTGGCGCAGATAAAAAGAAATTTCAAATAGAAAACCCCAAGTCTCAACTTATAGATAAGACATTTTTAGCTAAAAGCGAGATTGCTTGGTTGCGGTCTCCCGATATTGTATCAAAAGGCGCGCAATATAGCTTTATGGCTTTCGCAACATATATTACTCAAGTGTTAGAAAAAGATGAGCTTTGTATAACGAGTAACTATTTTAAAGAAGCGGTATCTAGAATTATAATGTTTAAACAAGTTGAAAAGCTTGTTTCTTACGCCACTTGGTATAATGGTGGTTATAGGGCACAATGCGTTGCCTATACCCTATCATACTTATCGTATTATTTGGAAAAAAATAGATTATTTTTAAATTTCTCTAAGATATGGGATGAGCAAAAAATATCCAATAATTTAGAAAATATAATCTCTATAGTTGCTAGCAAAATTTATACTAGTATAACTAACCCACCAGAAGGTAATGCAAATATAGGCCAATGGTGCAAGAAAAAATTATGTTGGGATAATATAAAAAATATCGAATTAAACTTAGAATTCGACGATGAAAATCTAAGTAACGCAGAAGAAGAAAAATATATAAAAAAAGAAGCCAGGAAAGATAAGAAACTTGACGATGAAATAGGAGTTCAATCGTTTGTCGTCAAATTTAAAGATTGGGATAAGATTTTAAAATATTATGAAAAAGATGAAATAAGGCACCAAATACCTATGAAGCAAATGGATATTTTAGAAAAAGTTGTGAATGGATATATAGCCCTTCCATCCGTAAAGCAATCTAAGATTTTATACGAACTTTATGAAAATGCTAAAAAAGAAGGTTTTATGATTGCCTAAAAATAGGCACGAACTTTCTTACTCCGTGCCAAAGCCCTACCAGCCGTTTATCGCAAACAAAATCGCTAAGTTTTTCTGCGCCAAGAGCTCGTCCGAGAGGCGGTCGTATTCGCCCCCGAGCCCCATTTCTTGCGCCATAGATGGCGGCTCATCATCCCAAGAGCCCATCGCACCGAACACATCGGCGATCCCCGCCGCGGCAAACGCCCTCAAGCTCGGCTGCGGCAGCACTGCAAACGAAACGGCATAATACTCGCTCGCGGCGACTTCGCCCCGCAGCGTCTTAAGCGCATTATCAAACGTCTGCGCAAAGTTTTCGCAGCCTATCTTGCTCGCAAAATCCCTGATTTGCACTAAAACATTCCCGAATTCTGTGCTGTTATCGCGCGCGTTTAGCGCATCCCGCGGCATCCCGCGCCAAAGGCGCTCGACGTATTTCACGCGCCAAGCCTTTTTGTCGCGATCGTATTTCCAATCAGGCGTAAAAACGCCGTCAAAGTCCTCGAAGCGGCAGACGATGCCGTTTACGTTCATCCCCGAAAAGCCCAAAAGCGCTCTATCTTTTGCGAAAGTTGGAATACTAAGCCCCGCGTCCTTCAGACCGAGCTTTAGGCACTGCTCTATCCAACACCGCCGTGCGGAGATCGGCTCGTCCTCACGCCCTTTTTGCGCGACTTGCTCGGTAAAAAATTTATGCGCCTTTTGCAGAAACGATGAGCCCGTACTTTCGTCGGCGTCTTTTTTACTAGCCGCTTTTTCATTTGCCGCTTCTTTGCCGTTCGCGCACTTTTGTTTCACTGTCTCGCCGCTTTCTCTGGCTTCGTCCGTCGCACTGCCCTGCACTGAGCCGTACGCATCTTTTTGCTCCGCAGCTTTACTTGCGTCGTTTACGCCGTCCTGCGCTGCGCGGCTCACACCCTCTGCGGTGCGGAAATGCTCCTTTGCAAACTCAAAATTTAAATATTTTATATATTTTTGATCTTGCGGTAGCGGCTCAGGATTGCCGCGCAGAGCTGATTTTAGCGCGACGCACAGCGCGCACGAGAGATATATTTCGCCGTTCATAGATATCCTTTAATTTAGACGCTTACATTCATGCGGCGGATTATTTATGTTCCGCGCCAAAAGCTAGCGGCAGCAAAATTTTAAAATTTTGCGCCTTAGCGACAAATTTAATCACGATAAAATTTGCGCTTGAAGCAAAACAAATCTGCGCAAAGATAGAATTCTCAACCGCCGCGAACATAAATTTAAAAGCAGCTACCGTATCGAAAAAGGTGCCGCTATAAATTTAGAGCAGCTAGCGCACGGGCACGGATAAAATTCCAAAGCCAAAATCTACGAGCGGCACGGACAAGGCGATATGCGTTAAATTTACGCGCACTTTAAAAATGACAAACCGCTTTAAAGAAATTCCAATCGCGCTCGCGCTATGAAATTTTAAAGACAAGTCGCCGCGCCTACGCTGTCACCAAATTTAAAATGAACCAATCGCACCGCAAAATTTTAAAAGCGAGCCATTGCGTCCAAACTAGCTAAATTTAAAATTAAGCAATAGCGCCATTTACGCTACGAATGCCGCTCGTCGGCAAGCTACTACTCGCAAGCTCTGCCCGCAAGTCGCTGATCGCAAGTCCTACGCCGCAAGAGCCCTACGCTACGACGTTTGGAAACTCATAGACCACGCGGCCGCTTTTGATCGTGCAAACCGCAGCGCCCGTAAGCTGCTTGCCGAAAAGCGGCGAGTTGCGCGATTTGGATTTATTTAGCACCTCGTCGTAAATGTAGGAAATCTGCGGATCGATGATCGCGACGTCGGCCAAAAAGCCCTCTTTGACCTCGCCTTTGTCTTTTAAATTTAGAATTTTAGCCGGGTTAAACGAGCAGAGGCGCACCATATCTTCAAGACTGATGACGCTCTCGTTTACGAGCCGTAGCGTAAGCGGCACGAGGGTTTGAAGCCCTAAAATTCCAAA
>CALIWP010000224.1 GCA_938046705.1 uncultured Campylobacter sp.
CTTTAACGACGCGATGAATATCATAAAAAACGTAGTCGCTACCGAGGATATATCATACGACCCCGCGACTTGGTTCTCAAAAATAACTCTATCTATAGATGCGATGAGGGAGCTAGAGCTAAAGCTATTAAGCGATATGAAAAATGCAGCCTCGCAGGTAAAAAGTGAAGCGACGGCACAGCTTGTATTTAGCGGTATTGTTATCGCCGTGTGTGTGCTTTTGATGTTGCTGGCTTCTATCATAATCGGTAAAAATTTAATCTCAGGTATCGATCAGACTAAAAACGGCCTTGTGAGATTTTTCGAATTTTTAAACAATAAAACCGACAAAGCCGAAACGTTAGAGCGCAGCGGAAGCGACGAGATCGGACAGATGAGCACGCTAATAAACGAAAATATCAGGCAAATCGAGGCAAATCTCGCCGAGCAAAATAGCTTCATAAAAGAGGCAAACGCGTTTGTAGGGCAGATAGGCAAGGGCAACTATGTAGCCCAGCTAAACGCCGATACCTCAAATCCGGCTCTTAGCCAGCTAAAACAGACATTTAAAGATCTACAAGTCGCGCTAAAACAAGCCATAGCCGCAAGCGGCGACGAGGTCTTAAATTTGCTCGAAAGCTTTAAAAATCAGGATTTTACGAAAAGACTCGACGATGAAGGCAAAGTAGCTGCCGGTATCAATGCTTTGGGCGAAGAGATAGCCGGTATGCTAAGGGCAAATTTAGAGCAGGCACATACGCTTGAAGAAAAGGCCGAGTTTTTAGCTCGCTCGATGCAGCAAGTCACGCAAGGCGCTAATTCGCAGGCTAATTCGCTACAAGAGAGCGCCGCAGCAGTCGAGGAGATGAGTAGCTCTATGAACGCTATCAGCCAAAAGGCCGAAGATGTAACGCGCCAAAGCGAGGAGATCAAAAACATCATCGTGATCATCCGCGATATCGCCGATCAGACAAACTTGCTAGCGCTTAACGCAGCCATCGAAGCAGCGCGCGCAGGCGAACACGGCAGAGGCTTTGCGGTCGTGGCCGATGAGGTTCGCAAACTAGCCGAACGTACGCAAAAATCTCTCGGCGAAATCGAAGCCAACGCAAACGTGCTAGCTCAAAGCATCAATGAGATGAGCGAAAGCATCAGGGAGCAAAGCGAAGCTATCAATATGATAAATCAAGGCGTAGCCGAGGTCGATGAGCTAACTAAGCAAAACGTCAGGGTTGCAAACGATACGAGCGTCGTAACCGCCGAGGTAGACAGCATGGCAAAGGCGATAGTAGAAGACGTAAGACGTAAGAAATTTTAAGTTATTTTGGCGGTTTCTTATTTTTGCGCAGGAACCGTCAAATTTGACTTTATATATGATTCTTGAAGTTAACATAAAGCAAAATTTGAGCGAAACTAAATTTTCAAATTTTGCTTTATGTCTTTTAAAAAACTTTTGTGTGGTAGATGAATTTCGTTTTAAAATTTGCTACCAGGTTGTATTAAATTTAAATACTTTTCTTGTTATCTGCTTTAATAAAATTTATCCCCGCTTTTAGTATAATCGCACATCTTAAATTTAGGAAAATAAATGCAAATCGTCTTTGGTCCCGTTAGCTCGCGCAGGTTTGGCGTTTCGCTGGGCGTCGATCTATCGCCAGCGCAAAAGTGCTGTAACTTTGACTGCGTTTACTGCGAACTCACGGCGGCAAAACCCGTCGCGGCTATAAAAAATCCGCCAAGCGTAGAGCAAGTGATCGCCGAGGTGAAGGCCGCGCTTGTCGTGCATCCGCATATCGACGTCATCACGCTCACGGCAAACGGCGAACCGACGCTCTACCCGGATCTGGCGCGGCTAGTAAGCGAGCTAAATTTGATAAAAGGTCGGGCTAAAACACTCATCCTCTCAAACGGCTCAGGCGTACTTAACCCTCAAATTTGCGAGGCGCTAAAGGGGCTTGATATCGTCAAATTTAGCCTTGATAGCGCGGTGCAAAAAACCTTTGCTAGGATCGATCGCTCGGGCGATAATATCGATGTTGGCGAGCTGGTGGCCACGATGGCTAAATTTAGGCGAGAATTTAAAGGCGAGCTAGTGCTTGAAATCCTGGTCGTAAAGGGGTTAAACGATACGAAGGTGGAATTTGAAGCGCTAAATGCGGCGCTAAATCAAATTTTACCAGTCCGTGTGGACATAAGCACCATCGACCGCCCTCCCGCATATCCGGTTAAGGGCGTGAGCCAGGAGCTCTTGCGTGAGCTTGCGCAGCAAATTTCCGGCGTACCGTGCGTCATAGCATCAGCAAAATACGGCGATGAAAAATTCGCACTTAGCAAAGAGGGGCTGCTAGAGCTAGTAAAACGCCGTCCGCAAAGCGAAAACGACGTGATAAATAGCTTCTCTGAAAGCTCGAAGCAAAATTTACAGGAGCTTTTAGCAGACGGAAAGATAAAAATTGTAGATGCGGCGGGGACTAAATTTTACCGACTTGCGTGATTTTGCGGTAAAATTTACTCTTTTTTATACTAATTTTTTGATATCCAAAAATTTAAGCTAAAATTTATTGACAAACAGAGTTTTTTTGCCTATAATACGACTTCTTTTAAAACGTTCCGGATTAGCTCAGCGGTAGAGTAGGCGGCTGTTAACCGCTTGGTCGCTGG
>CALIWP010000225.1 GCA_938046705.1 uncultured Campylobacter sp.
TATCGTTTTGCATTCAAATTTGCAAATTTGATTCACCGAGACCCGCATCTTGAAAATGCTAAATTTGACCGATCGCGATTAAAAAATCGATCAAATTCTCGTAAATTTACCGAGCCTCACCCTAGCAAAAAAATTCCTCTTTGCTTATCGCCCCACTCTCGTACAGCTCATACAGGCGTCTAAGCCGCTCCTCGAGGTCTTGCGCGCGCAGTTTGTCTTTTAGCGCTTCTTTTTTCTGATTTTTCTCGACGGCCGCACCGGTTAAGCGCAGATCAAAGAGCCACCACGCGCCCCAAAGCGCCCAAAATACGTAACCCACGATCGCCCAAGCAAAGCTATATCCGATGAAAAACAGCGCCATCATCGCAAAACCGCTCACGAATTTACCCAGATAAAATCTGTGCCCGCCAAACCAGCCCGTAAGCAGCCAAAGCGCGTAGGCTATATAAACGTTATCGCCCATTTTTAGCACCTTTTCGCCCAGCAGCAAAGCTCTGCCAGAGTATGAGCGCGACTCCGACGTCGATCATAACGTCGGCGAGGTTAAAGATCGCAAACTCAAACCACTTGTGCCAGTAGACGTAGTCCACGACGCCGCCGTGAACGAAGCGATCGAGCAAATTTGAACTGCCCGCGCCCAGGATTATACCTGCTCCCAGCGCGTGCTCTTCTAAAATTTCCTTTTTCTCGCCGTTTGCGCTCAAATTTGGCTCTGTTTTTGCCACGGTCTGCGCGTCAAATTTACGCTTTAGCCGCCAAAGCAGATAGCCGCAAACGCTCGCAATCAGCGCTAGTTGGATAAATTTGAGCCATTCTCCCAGAAACGCAAACATCGAAAACGCCACGCCTCGGTTGTAAGCAAGCACGAGCGAAAAATACTCGCCCTGCCACGAAAAACCGCCCAAAAATATCTGCTTGACCGCCTGATCGAGTGCGAAAATAGCGAAAAACGCCGTAAAAAAAACGCCTAAAATTTTAGCCATTTAACGCTTTTAGGAAAAATTTCTCGACCTCGTCCATGCGGGTTTTTAGCGCGTCGGCACACTTGCCTTCAATCAAAAGCCTGATGAGGTTTTCTGTGCCAGAGTAGCGAAATAGCGAGCGGATGCCCTCTTTTGCGAGGCTTGCTTCAAGCTCTTTTAGCCCTGCGATACTCTCAAGCGGCTTTTTCTCGGTTATCTTTAAATTTAGCAAAATTTGCGGATATGGTTTTATCTCGCTTAAGATTTCGCTCGCTTTTTTGCCTTTTTTTAGCACCAGTGCCGCAAACTGCAGCGCCGCCACGAGCCCGTCGCCCGTCTTTGCGTAGTCGCTAAATATAATGTGGCCGCTTTGTTCGCCGCCAAAATTCGTGCCGTTTTCTTTCATCTTTTCAAGCACGTATTTGTCGCCGACGTTTGCGCGTAGGAGCTTGATTTTGTGGGATTTTAGGTAGTCTTCGAGTGCCGCGTTACTCATAACGGTAGCCACGACCGCGCCGCCTTTTAGGGCTTTGTTTTCCTGTAAAAATGCCGCCATGACGCCTAGCAAACTATCGCCGTTTGCCACCTCGCCGCACTCATCGACGACCACGAGCCTGTCGGCGTCGCCGTCAAACGCAAAGCCTAAATCGGCCCGCAATCGCACGACCTCGGAGGCTAAATTTTGCGGATAGAGCGCGCCGCAGTTTAGGTTTATGTTGCTACCGTTTGGCTCGTCGTTTATGACGATGGTTTCGGCTCCTAGCTCGCTAAAGATAGTCGGAGCGACTTTGTACGCAGCGCCATTTGCGACGTCTAAAACCACGCGTAGGCCGTGTAGGCTGAGGTTTTTAGGAAATGAGTTTTTGATCTGCACGATATAGCGGCCGATGACGTCGTCGATGCGCTTTGCGGCGCCTATTTCTAGCATTTGCTTTTGCGATCTTTCAATGAGCGCGTCGTCAAAATAAATCTTTTCTATCTGTGCTTCGGCCTCTTCGCTCAGTTTATTGCCTTCGCTGTCAAAAAATTTGATACCGTTGTCGTAGTACGGGTTGTGTGAGGCGCTGATCATGATGCCCGCGTCGCAGCGCATATCTTCGGTGAGAAACGCGATCGCAGGAGTAGGCATAGGGCCGATCTGTCGGACATTGTAGCCTACAGCCGTGAGCCCCGCGACGATGGCGGTCTCGATCATGTAGCCGCTTTTGCGCGTGTCTTTGCCTAGCAAAATGGTGTTCGTATGCGACGCAAACTGTCTAAAATATATCCCCGCAGCCATAGCAAGGCGCATGGATGTGACGGCGGAGAGTTTTTCGCCGGCTTTGCCACGGACGCCGTCGGTGCCGAATAGTTTCATCGTTTTTCCTTTTATGACTTAATATCGGCTTGTCTTTTGAGCGTCTTTGAATGAGTTTAAAATTTTCGCTCTGCGGCAGACTACTTGTCTAGCCTTGGGACGAAAATTTCCGCACAACATTCAAATCCATCTCAAAATACTGCACCGCAGAATTTGCCAGACAGCTTTTTGCTTGGTAAATTCCATAAATTTATTAAATTTTCGACCTATTTTATCAAAAAATATCCAAATTTAAGTCGTAAATTTCCTCGCTTTAAATTTTACTTAAATTAAGCGGATTTTAAAACTGATTTTTATATAATCACGGACTAAAATTATGACAAAAGGGACATTATGGCAAACCATAAATCTTCTGAAAAAAGAGCCAGACAGACTATCAAAAGGACTGAAAGAAACAGATTTTACCGCACTAGGCTTAAAAATATCACTAAAGCCGTGCGCGTAGCCGTTGAGGCAGGCGACAAAGAAGCCGCACTAAACGCGTTTAAAGTGGCAAACAAAGATTTTCACAGCTTCGTTAGCAAAGGCTTTTTGAAAAAACAAACAGCTTCTCGCCGCGTAGGACGCCTCGCAAAACTCGTAAACAAACTATCTGCTTAATCTAAATTTTAATGTTAGCCGACAAACTGCAGCCTTTTTTGGATCGCTACGACGAGCTCTCTCGTCTGCTTAGCGATCCGTCTATCACAAACGATATCGCAAATATGACCAAGCTCTCAAAGGAGCAATCAAATTTAGAAGATATCGCCTTGGCCGCAAAGTCCTATCTGCAAACTCTCGCGGACATCGAGGAGAACAAGGCCCTGCTCGATGACGCCGAACTTGGCGAACTAGCAAAAGACGAACTCAAAAATCTCGAATCCCAAAAAGAAAATCTCGAAGAAGAGATTAAAATTTTACTCCTTCCAAAAGATCCGAATGACGATAAAAACGTATTTTTAGAGATCCGTGCGGGTACGGGCGGAGACGAAGCGGCGCTTTTTGCGGGCGATTTGTTTAATGCTTATGCGAGATATGCCGAGCTTCGCGGGTATAAATTTGAGATCGTGAGCCAAAGCGAGGGCAACACGGGCGGTTTTAAAGAGATTATTTTGCTGATAAAGGGCAAGGGGGCGTACTCGAGGCTCAAATTTGAGGGCGGAACCCACCGCGTCCAGCGCGTACCTGAGACCGAAAGCCAGGGGCGCGTGCACACATCGGCCGTCACGGTCGCTATCATGCCAGAAGTCGAAGATAGCGAGATCGAGATAAATCCAAACGACCTTCGCATCGATGTCATGCGTAGCTCAGGTCACGGCGGACAGTCGGTAAACACGACCGACTCGGCGGTGCGTATCACTCATATCCCGACCGGCATCGTCGTCACAAACCAGGATGGCAAAAGCCAGCACAAAAACAAAGAAGCTGCGATGAAGGTGCTAAAAGCGCGCCTTTACGAGATCCAAGAAGAAGAGCGCCTAGCCAAAGAAACCAGCGAGCGCAAAAGCCAAGTCGGCACTGGCGACCGCTCGGGACGTATCCGCACCTACAACTTCCCGCAAAATCGTATCAGCGACCACCGCATAAATTTGACGCTTTACCGTCTCGACGCGATAATGGCGGCGGGGCTTTTTGACGAGATTATCGAGCCGCTGATTGCGCATTATCAAGCCGAAGCGATTTCGGACGCCGATCTATAAATTTTAAAATTCATTCAAAATTTCATATTTTCAACACGCTGTTTTCGTTAAATTTGAATGCAAATTTAATTCAAACGAAAAGTCGAGTAAAAACGCTCAAGCCAATCAAATTTACTAAACGCTAGGCTGGATAAATTTATGTAAATAGTCCAAAATTATCAAATTTTCAATCCAATACACCGTCAACACGCCAAATAAATACCGTCCATAAAAATTAGGTTTTATTAAAATAGAAAATCAGTAAGTCCTCAAATTTGACAATCAAATACAAGGTGCTAAATTTAATTTTATGCGGATTTGTGAAAAATTTGAGCGAAGTTTTGCGACAAACTATTTAAATTCAATAGCTAGAAATAATTTAAAATTTCACGACGAAGCTAAAATTTAACCCCGCGCTCGTATGTTTGCCGCATATTAAAGCTCGTTTTTTAGCAAGCAAAACAGCTTCACTTCGCCAGTTCAAGTATATTGCACGCTCGTTTGGAGCCCAGCTCGCAGGCCTTTTTGAGACGCTCGCCCGATAGCTCAAAGCTCTGCGGTGCGATGTCGCCTTTTAGGTAAAATACCGACTCCTCGTAGCAGCTCTCAGCACTCCCAGCGGCGCAGGCGTCTTTGTAGATCGCAAAGGCTTTTGCGCCGTCCTTGTAGCCCGTTAATCCTTTGGCGTAAAACTCCGCGGCAAAGTAGCATGCCAGCGCATCGCCGCCCGAGCAGCTTTTTTCTAGCGCAGCGAGCGTTTTTTCGCAGCTTGCGGCGTCGCCTTTGTTGATGCAGGCATTTAGCCCAGCCTCGTCTATTGCGGCATTTGAGAGCACAACTGCGACAACAAGTATCCAAATTTTCCTCATTTTTTCTCTAGTTCCTTTAAATTTTTAAATCTATAGATCCCGTTTTTCACTCGCTCGAAAATTTTGCGATTTTCAAGCAGTTTTATCGTCTGCGTGACGGTGGGCTTGCTGGCATCCGTCCGCTCGCAGATATCTGAAATTTTAACGGTTATGAATCCGTTTTTGTCTGCATTTTGGGCTAAAAACAAGATGATTTCCATCTTTTTCTCGCCCAAAATTTGACCGAAAATCTCCCTCTCTAGCTCCGTCATCGCGCTAAATTTACTTGTATTCTAGCAGCTTAAAGTATTTTTTCGCAATAGGATCGAGAAAAAAGGCATCGTATTTATCGCCCGGGTCATTTCCCATAAGTTCCGGTCTCATATTGTATTTATACATTTCTCGACCATTTTCGTTTTCGTCTTCATGATATACGTAAAATGCGCCCTCTAGGACGACTTGTCCGAATTTACATTTTTTGCTCTCGCTTTCTTCGTTAGGCCATTCGTATTCCCATTTGTATATTTGCCCAAAATTTGAATTTCCGACTTTTAAAAATATATTTTTGAGATGATTGCTGTTAGGCTCGTCCAGCATTAGTTCGCCGTATTCAATGCCTGTGTTTACATCTCCGTCATATCCTTCGCCAAAGTCGTAATTTTTTCCTTCGTAGGTTATTTTGCTGCCGTCCGCCATAACGAAATTTTCGCTCAAATGGCTATAGTTTTCGTCCTCTTTACGCTTGCTTGCCTCGGCTTCTAAGTATTGCATACTGTTTTCATTGACGCAGTAGCTGAGTTTTAGCTTTACGATATCGTTTTTATTCTTTTTTAAAAACGATTTTAACGCGTGCATAGACTTGACGTCTGACAAAAATATCTCGGCAGTATTTACCTCTTTCGCACCCAAAAACGCGGCAAGCGCAAGCGATAAAACGATGATTTTTTTCATTTTTTACTCCTTAAAATGATCCTAATTTTACTAAATTTTAGCTTATTTTACGGCTCTTGCGATACAATACGCCAAATTTAACAAAGGATCAAATTTGAAACTAATCAGCTGGAACGTAAACGGACTGCGCGCGGTCGCCGCCAAAGACGGATTTGCTTGGCTAGAGCAGCATAGACCCGATTTTTTGGGCCTTCAGGAGATCAAGGTGCGCGAGAGCGACGTGCCTGCCGAGATTTACAAGCTCGGATTTAACGAGATCAGCGTAAATTCGGCAGCTCGCGCTGGGTACTCGGGCGTGATGAGCCTAGCTAAATTTAGCTCCGCTACGCAAAAGGCTACGTTTTTTGACGACGACGAGGGGCGGGTTTTGGAGCATAGATTCGGCAACGTCATACTTTTTAACATCTACTTTCCAAACGGCCAAAAAGACGACGCGCGCTTAGCCTACAAGATGGACTTTTACGCTAAATTTCTAGCCTACATCCAGGAGCTCGTAAAACAGGGCAAAGACGTGATATTTTGCGGCGACGTAAACACCGCGCACCGCGAAATCGACCTCAAAAACCCCAAAGCAAACGCCAAAACCTCGGGCTTTTTGCCTATCGAGCGCGCGTGGCTGGACGAGGTCGTCGCACGCGGCTTTATCGACACCTTTCGGCACGTGTACGGCGACGCGGCGGACGCGTATTCGTGGTGGAGCTACCGCTTTAACGCCCGCGCCAAAAACGTCGGCTGGAGGATTGATTATTTTTTCATTTCATCAAGCCTCAAAGACCGCCTAAAAGACGCGTTTATCCTGAGCGATATCACGGGCTCTGATCACTGCCCCGTCGGTATCGAGATCGATCTGGACGGGCTTATTTAAATTTGCTTTTTAGCGGCGCAGGTTAAATTTGAGCTAAATTTACGCTTTTTGAGGCAATCGAAATTTGGGTTA
This sequence comes from uncultured Campylobacter sp., assembly GCA_938046705.1. The sequence continues at coordinate 6,714 of CALIWP010000225.1, forward strand.
AATTTGGCTTTGGCGCAAGGTTTGATTTCTAAATTTGAACGCAGAGTGCGCGTAAGGCGCAAAATAAACCTAAAATTCTGCGCACTGCATTAAATTTAACTCAAAAACCCGTGATCAAAAAGGTGCGTGATTAGGATTTTAAAACCAAGTCCGACGAGGATCGCGCCGCCTAAAATCAGCGCCTTTTGCTCCAAAAACTCTCCCGCAAATTTACCGACGTAAAATGCCGCGACGCTAAGCGCGAAGCAAACTATCCCGATCACGGCGGCGCTAAAGTAGATATCAGCGGCAGTAAAGCTCAGCGTCACGCCCACGGCTAGCGCGTCGATGCTGGTGGCAAATCCGCCTGAAATCAGTATCTTCGTATCGAGGCTCACGGCCTGCGCAGGCTCGTTTCTACAGGCTTCGCGGATCATCTTTACTCCCAAAAAGCCCAAAATCGCAAACGCGATAAAATGATCGATCTGCGCGATAAATCTAGCAAACGCAGCACCCAAAAAATAGCCAGCAAGCGGCATCGCCGCCTGAAAAAATCCAAAAACAAATGCGATAAATAAAATCTTTGATAGCGCGAGATTGCGGTATTTTGCGCCGTTTGCGATGCTAAGCGCCGCCGCGTCCATAGCAAGCGCGATAGAGAGAAGTAAAAGCTCCATTTTGCCCTTTCAAAAAGGCTAATTTTAACTCAAATTTTGCCTCTTGCGGTTAATCACGCTCAAATTTGTGTCTAAATTTGATGTCTGAAATTTGGAGCCAAACAGACAAGCGCGCCGTATAAATTTGCGATTAAATTTAACCCTTAAATCACGGCTCAAATTTGCATTTTAAATTTTGCAAATTTAAGCCGCCGTACCGTAAAGATGCGGGTAAATTCGCCCGCTCGAAGCCCAAATTTACCCGTTTAAAAGCTGAAATTTAATATCATAACCGCCGAATTTTACTTTAAGGAAAAAGCGATGAAGAAAAGTTTGATCTTATGCGCGGTTTTGCTCGCCGTTTCGGCTCAGGCTAATTGGCAAGAGACGCTAAATCAAGGCGCGCAGATACTGGGCGCGGCAAACTCGGGCGACTACAAAAGCGCGGTCAGCTCGGCTCTAAACGCCGCCGTTAAGGAGCTATCAAACGGGGGATTTTTAAAAAACGCAACGGCTAAAATCCCGCTGCCAAAGAGCCTGGAAACGGCGGCAAATTTGGCTAAAAAAGTGGGCGGCGAAAAATGGGCCAACGAGATGGTAACCTCGATAAATAACGCTGCAAGCGCGGCCGTGCCGGGAGCTGCGGACGTATTTTCGGGCGTGATAAAAAACATGAGCGACGCGGACGTGAAAAAGGTGCTAGAAGGCGGCAAGGATAGCTTTACGAAGTTTTTACAGCAAAACTCGAGCCAGAAACTGCAAGCCGTGTTTAAGCCGATCATTACCAAGATGATGAGCGATAATACCTTCGCAACCGCGTATAACGGGCTAAATTCGTTCGTCGCCGGTAGCGCGCTGGCAAAATCAGACGCCGCAAAGCAGCTAAAAGGCATCGCAACTAGCATGGGTGCTGGCGAATACATCCCGCAGGAAAACGAGGATCTAAACGACTACATCACGCGCAAGACGCTAGACGGGCTATTTAACGTGATGAGCGAGAAAGAAAGCTCGCTAAGAGGCGGCGCGGTCGAGCAGGGTACGAAGATCCTACAGGGAATTTTTAAGTAAAATCGCAAGGGAAAACGGTGAAAAATAGTTTGGAATTTCGCGCCGACGTAGGCATGATATTTGTTGCGATAGTCTTTGGTTTGGGCTATCTACCTACCTCGCTAGCGCTTGCGACCAACGGAGTTTTTGGCGTTTTGTTTTGGAGGTTTTTGCTAGCAGCGATCATAGCCGGCGCGATATTTTACAAAAAGCTAAAAGACATAAGCGCCCCTGATATAAAATCTGGCGTGATCTTGGGTCTGTTTTTGTTCGCGGGATTTGTCAGTCAGACTTTTGCGTTTAAGTACGCCGACACCTCGTCCGTGGCCTTTATCATCGGGCTAAACGTAGCTTTGGTGCCTTTTATCGCGGCGGGGCTTTTTAGGCATAAAATTTACTCCTACGCGTACGTGGGCGTGGCGTTTGCGGTGGCGGGGCTTTATATGATAGGCGATACGAAGGTGGGCTTTGGACTGGGCGAAATTTTGGCTCTGGTTTGTGCGTGCGCCTACTCTTTTCACATCGTTCTCACCAACCGCTTGGTGCAAAAATGCAACCTCGTAAATATGGTTTATTTTGAAATTTTAACCCTAATCGCGCTTTGTTTTGCGGCTATTTTGGTTTTTGAGGACGCTAAAATCGCTCCCGTCGTGGACAAGGCGTTTATCATAGCGATGCTAGTCGTGGGCGTGCTGGGTACGGCGTTTGCGTTTTTTGCGCAGGCCTTGATGCAAAAATTTACCACACCCGTTAAAACGGCGATATTTTTCACTCTCGAGCCCGTGACTGCCGGAGCGATGGGGTATTTCATCGGCGCAGAGGACATCAGCGCATATAGGCTTTGCGGCGCGGCGCTTATCTTGGTCGGAGTTTTGATCAGCGAGATAGGCAGCTACCTGCGCGCTAAAAAGGAAAATTTAGCCTAAATTCGGACGGGTTTTGCTTGGCGTTTCGTCTGCGGCAAAACCTCGCCGTAAAATCAAATTTATAAATTCGCCGCCAAATTTACTCTCGCGGCGATTTTATCCTATTTAAATTTATCGCCGTTTGCTAGCTAGCAAGAGGGCGGCGACTTTTAATTTGACGCGATAAAGCCCGAATTTAGTCAAATTGCGTTAAATTTGCCCCTTAAATTTAGCTAAAGAAATCAGATGAAAAAATCAACCGAATTTAAGGCCGATCTCGCGCTGTTCGTGATCGCGGTGGTCTGGGGCGTGACGTTTTTGCCGATGGCGCAGACGCTAAAGACCAACGGCGTTTTTACGCTTTTGTTTTGGCGGTTTTTGATCGCAGCCGCGCTGATGTCGCTAATAAGCCTCAAATTTACGCGCAAGATCGATCCTAATTCGCTAAGATTCGGCGCGTTTTTAGGTGCGCTTTTGTTTGCGGCGTTTACGCTTCAGACCTTCGCTCTAAAATACGCCCCAAGCTCCACCGTCGCCTTTATCACGGGGCTAAACGCCGTTTTTACGCCATTTATCGCGCTCGCGTTTTTCGGACAAAAGGTCGTGGTTTATGCCTTTATCGGCGCGTTTTTGTCGGCGACGGGGCTTTATTTTCTAACTGGCAGCGAGCTGGGTTTTGGCGCGGGCGAGGCGCTTAGCGTCGTTTGCGCGCTGGGCTTTGCGCTGCATATCATTTTCACGGGCGTTTTGGTGCGCAGGTGCGAGCTTTACTGGATGGTGAGCGCGCAGTTTGCGGTCGTCGCGGCGCTTTGTTTCGTCGCGGCGCAGATTTTTGAGCCTCGCGGCGTCGTGCCCGTTTTAGACGAGGCGTTTTTCGTAGCGGTTGCGGTGACATCGGTGTTTGCGACGGTGTTGGCGTTTTTCGTGCAAACCGCGGCGCAGCGTTACACCACGCCCGTTAAAACCTCGCTCATCTTTACCTTTGAGCCGGTAAGTGCGGGGATTGTGGGGTATTTTTTCGGCGGCGAGATACTAAGCGGCGTGCAGATAGCAGGAGCCGGACTCATACTCTTTGGCATCATCGTTAGCGAGGTCGGCAGCTACTATAAAAATAAAAAATCGCGGGAAGCCGGCTCGTAAGGGCGGCTAAATTTGACGAATCTAATCAAAGGAGCGAAAATAACGAAAGATCAATGCTGCGTCCTAAAGCATTTGACGGCGGGCGAAACGGGTGGCTTTGAAAAAGCGGGCGAGCTGGGCGACGGCGAGTTTTTAGACTTGCTTATCGGGAAAGGGCTTATTTGGATGCTTGACTGGGCCGGCGAAGACGGCACGGGTGACGTGGGTAAATTTATCCGATCTAGGCTTGATGAGCTACAAAGCAGCGTGACGATAGAGTGTGATAAAATTTACGCAAGGCTCGAAAAAGAAGCGAAAAAAGAGGGTTTCGAGCGCGGCGATGCGAGCCTATTTTTGATGAACGAGTTTCAAAAGGCGCTGAAGAA
>CALIWP010000226.1 GCA_938046705.1 uncultured Campylobacter sp.
ACGCAGCTTGAGGGGCTTATCGGGATCGAAAAGCAAAAAGAAGAGCTCGTAGAAAATACGCGAAATTTTTTAGAAGGCAAGGGCGCAAATCACGCGATACTCTGGGGCGCGCGAGGATGTGGTAAAAGTAGCCTGGTTAAGGCCGTTTTTACTAAATTTTACCCAGAAGGCTTGCGGCTAATCGAGCTAAAAAACGACGAGCTAGAGATGATACCCGAGATCATTTACGAGATCAGGGATAGCAGCTTTAAATTTATCATTTTTTGCGACGATCTTAGCTTTGAGGCGGGAGACATGAGCTATAAATTTTTAAAACCCGTGCTTGAGGGCTCGATCGAAAAGGCGCCTAAAAACGTGCTCGTATACGCCACATCAAACCGCCGCCACCTGATCAGCGAGCTAAAAAGCGACAACGAGGGCGCGAAGGTCGGCGAGACGGAGCTGCACTATAGCGACGCGGTCGAAGAAAAGATCGCGCTAAGCGATAGATTCGGGCTTTGGCTTAGCTTTTATCAGGGCAGCTTTACGGACTATCTAAAGATAGTTGATTTTTATTTTAAAGATTTCGTGGGCGATAGAGCCATGCTTCACGAGCTAGCCAAACAATACGCCCAGCTTCGCGCTAGCCGCTCGGGACGCACCGCAAGGCAGTTTTATCTAAGCTATAAAGATAAAATTTGATGGCAAATTTAACTAGAGTAGGCTTTGTCGGCGACATCGTCGGACGCGCGGGACGAAGCGCGGTGATGCAAAATTTGCCCAAATTTAAGCGCGAGTTTGAGCTTGACTTTATCGTCGCAAACGCCGAAAACGCAAGCGGAGGCTTTGGCCTAACCGCAACCAACGCGCACGAGCTGCTAGACTGCGGTATCGACGCGATCACGGGCGGAAATCACAGCTTTGATAAAAAAGACGTAGTCGCGCTGATGGACGCCCTGCCTATCATCCGCCCGTATAATCACTTCGCGGGAACTGCGGGGCGCGGCGCGATAAATTTGAGCAAAGAGGGCAAGAGCCTAAGCGTGGTAAATTTGATGGGACACTATGGCTTGCCGCATACGAACAACGCTTTTTTGGAGGCCGAGCGCGCACTGGGCGAGTGTGAGAGCGAAAACATCCTCATAGACTTTCACGCCGAGGCCACGAGCGAGAAAAACGCCTTTTTTAGGCTATTTTGCGGGCGAGTCGGAGCCATAGCCGGCACTCACACGCACGTGGGCACCGATGATTTGCAAATAGTTAGCGGCACCGCATACGTGAGCGACGTCGGGCTTAGCGGGGCGTTTGACGGCGTCATCGGCATGGACGCGGAAGCGCCCGTGAAGAGCTTTTTAACGGGGCTTAAGCACTCGTTTAAGGTAAATGAAAAATGCAGGCGAATCTTTCAAATGGTCGTGTTTGAATTTGACGGCGGACGATGCACGGATGCCTTTAAGGTCCGCGTGATAGACGGCGTTAGCGAGCCTTTGGTACAGCGGGCGGTTAAATTTATATAAACGAGAGCAAATTTGAGCCGCGCAAGGCTAGCGACGGCTTTTACTCAAATTTAAGCGCGGCAGCGTTTTGGACGATAAATTTGAGCAAGAGCCGCACGCTAAATTTGCTAATAAACAAAGAAAAAAGGAAAAACTATGGATACCACGCAGCTTTTTTTGGCGCTGAAAAACGCGGGCGTAAAGGCTGACGCGGACGGCCCTCTTTGGTGGCCAAACGCCGGCACCTTTGAGGTCGTGGTCGGCGCCGTTTTGATACAAAATACCAACTGGAAAAACGCCGATAAAGCGCTAAATAATCTAAAAAACGCAAATTTGATGAGCCTTGAGGGCATCGTAAAAACTCCCGCGGCCGAGCTTGCCTTGCTAATAAAACCAAGCGGCTTTTACAACACCAAGGCAAAACGCCTAAAAACGCTTTGCGATGCGATTTTTAAAAAATTCGGCGATTTTGAAAATTTCAAAGAAAACGTAAGCCGCGAGTGGCTACTGGGCGTCAAAGGCATCGGCGCGGAGACCTGCGACGCGGTGCTTTGCTACGCGTGCGGACGCGACGTGATGGTCGTAGATAGCTACGCTTTACGGATTTTGAGCTTTTTGGGATATGAGTTTGAAAGCTATGACGAGGCGCAGGAGTGGCTGGGGGCCGTAGATAGCGAGCAGATTTGTAAAGCATACGGACGCGAGCTAGAGATGAATGAAATTTACGCCAAATTTCACGGCAAGATAGTGGAGTTTTGCAAAGCGCATTTTAACGGCAAGAAGCTAGACGACGCCGGTGAAGAAATACTAAAATCCATAAAATAGGAGTAAAGATGAAGATAAATTTTATAAATTTACAAGCCCAGTATCAAAAATACAAAAACGAAATCGACGAGCAGATCAAAGAGGTGCTAGATAGCTCGGTCTATATCGGCGGCAAGGTCGGCGAGCTGGAGCAAAATCTGGCTAAATTTAGCGGCGCAAAGCATGCTATAGCTTGCAGTAGCGGCACGGACGCGCTACTGCTTGCCTTTATGGCGCTTGATATAAAGCCCGGCGACGAGGTCATCACGACGCCTTTTACTTTTATCGCCACGGCCGAGATGATAGCGTTTTTGGGCGCTAAGCCCGTGTTTGTCGATATCGACGAGAAGACGTATAATATCGATCCAAATTTGATCGAAGCAAAGATCACGCCAAAGACCAAGGCTATCGTGCCGGTGTCGCTTTTTGGGCAGGCGGCGGATATGGTGGCGATAAATGCTATCGCGCAAAAGTACGGTCTAACTGTCATCGAGGACGCGGCGCAAAGCTTTGGCGCGAGTCAAAACGGCGTAAAGTCCTGCAATCTCTCGCGTATCGCTACGACCTCGTTTTTCCCGGCTAAGCCGCTTGGCTGCTACGGCGACGGCGGAGCGATATTTATGGACGACGACGCCCTAAACGAAAAGATACGCATCCTACTAAACCACGGCCAGTCCGAGCGCTACATCCACAAATACGTCGGCATAAACGGCAGACTCGACGCCATCCAGGCGGGCATTTTAAACGTCAAGCTAAAGTACCTTGACGCCGAAATCGCAAAACGCCAAGAGATCGCGGCGCGGTATTCTTGCGAGCTAAAGGGCGTCGTAGCGCCTTTCGTCGCGGAGGGTAACGTCTCGGCGTGGGCGCAGTACTGCATCCGCGTAAAAGATAGAGCAAAGATGCTAGAAATCTGCGCGCAAAAAGGCGTGCCGACGGGAGTTTATTATCCAGTACCGCTGCATTTGCAAGAGGTGTTCAAAGGTCTTGGCTATAAGCGAGGAGATTTTGCCGTGAGCGAGGCGGTAGCACAGGATATAATGGCGTTACCGATGTCTGCGTTTGTAACCAAAGAGGAGCAAGACTACGTCATCGAGGTTATAAATAATGCTTAAATTTGCGCTCATAGGTCTTGGCGTCATGGGCAAAAACCATTACCGCGCGCTGCAAAACGTCGCGGGCGTGCAGATAGCCGCGCTTTGCGATCCGTTTTGCAAGGAAAATTTTGCGCATAAAATTTACGCTGATCTTGACGAGATGCTAGAGAGCGAAAATTTAGACGCCGCCGTCATCGCTACGCCAACCTCGCTACATAAAGAAGCGGCGCTAAAATGCATGCAAAAGGGGCTAAATTTGCTCATCGAAAAGCCCGTTTGCGCAAATGCCGCGGACGCTCAAATTTTACTTGAGGAAGCTAAGCGGCGAGATATAAAGGTAGCCGTCGGGCACGTAGAGCGCTTTAATCCCGCAATCACGGCGCTAAAAAAAGAGCTTGAAAACGAGGAAATTTACAGCGTACAAATAACTAGAAACGCGCCATTTCCGCAGCGAATCACGGATGTTGGGATACTGGCCGATCTAGCCGTGCACGATATAGATCTTATTAGATTTTTAAGCGGCAAAGAGATAAAAATCGCGGATATAAAAAGCTCGCGCAAAATCCACGCCAAATTTGAAGATAACGCGGTTTTGTCGTTTGAGCTTGAGGGCGAGATAACGGCTCTCATCGCCACTAGCTGGCTCGCGCATAGACGCAAAAGAACGGTCGAGGTCGCGTGCAAAGGGGCGGTTTATGAGGCTGATTTACTAAATCAGAGCCTTGTTAAATTTAGCGAATTTGACGCAAGCGCGTGCAAAATGCAAAATATATTCGTCAAAAGAACCGATCCGCTAACAAGCGAACTGGAGGACTTCGTGTGCCTACTAAGCGGCG
>CALIWP010000227.1 GCA_938046705.1 uncultured Campylobacter sp.
AATTCCTCGATAAACCAATCGGCGTGCTAAGCGGTGGCGAGAAAAACCGCGTGGCGCTCGCGCTGCTTTTTAGCAAGGAGTACGACGTGCTCGTGCTAGATGAGCCCACAAACGACCTTGATATCGCAACTATCAACATCCTTGAGGACTATCTGCAAAGCTTTGAAGGCGCCATAATCATCGTGAGCCACGACCGCTACTTCGTCGATAAGATCGCACACAAGCTCTGGGCCTTTGAGGGCACGCAAATAGAGGTGCTACATCAAGAGTACAGCGTCTATCTCGAGCTAGAAGACGAATTAGCCGAGCTTGGTAAATTTGAAGCGAGCCTAGCAAGCGAAGCCGAGCAAGCGCAAAAACAAAAGAGCAAAACCGGCGCAAAGTTAAGCTACAAGCAAACGCAAATTTTATCCTCGCATCCCGAAAAAATCGCCGCGCTAGAAGCTAAGATAAAAGAGCTAAACGCCAGCCTTAGTGATCCAAAAATCTATCAGCAAATCGGCCTAACCGCGCTTTATAACGACCTAGAAGCGGCCAAAAGCGAGCTTGAAACGTTAGAGAACGAATACTTTGAAGTTTTAGAAATCGCCGAAAATTTGGAGCAAATTTGAAAAAATTAACTAAAACGGGCAGGGTTAGCGCTCTAAATTTACGTACGATTAAGCGAGACGAGTTCATCGGCGCTAGTTTTGAGCTGGACGGGGTTAAATTTAGCGGCGTTTTTTCGGCGGATTTTAGTCTGGAACAGGGCGATCTCGTGCGCGTAGAGTACGAAAGAGACGGCTTTATAAATAGAATAACCCTGCTTGAAACCCTGGCTAAAAATAGCGAAAACAAGAGCATGACGGCAAAAATCATGAACATTACGGTTTTTATCTCGCTTACGCTTCTTGCTCTTTGTATCGCGGGCGGAGTGATTTTTTCTTTGATTACGGGCAGATTTGAGATTCGCGATTTTACCGATATTATTCGGCTTATTTGTATTTGCTTCCTTGTCTGGTCGCTAGCTTACCATGCGATAGGAAAATTTAAAATTTTGAGGCATTTTGCGTAAAATTTGAGTTCGATAAACATCAGAGCTTCTAAAAATAGGCGGCACTTTGAAAGATAAAAAATTTATACTACTTTGCTTATTTGCGCTTTTTGCTGTGCTTTTTACGGTATTTTTCATGGTTTATGTCGCTAGCTACGAGGAGGAGAATGATTTTACCCAGATAGGTAACAGCGAATTTTACGCTACGCCGCAGGGTAAAATTTACGCGCTCATCCCAAGCGGAGGCAAATTTGAGCTAAAGGGCGTGCGGGCGGATAAATTTAGGGTTTTCGCGTCTGAGGGTTACCGCGGCCGAAACGTCGGCATGGGCGAAAACGCCGTCTACTGCGGCAATCTCGCTATGACCAGGCTAGAGCCATCTCGCGCTATATCGATTGGCAATGGGTATTTCACGGATGGCGAGATTAGCTATTTTTGTAGCGACGTAGGCGAGAGAAACTACGAGCTAGGCGGCTTTACCGAGATGGTTCAAACTATGGCGTACGCGATATTTGGTGCTGATAAACCGCAAAGCTATATTTATAAAACCCAGCGCGTTTCTAGCGTAAATTTAGCCCCTATTTTAGATTTTGGATTTGCGGCGGAAAAAGCGGCTTTGCGCGGCGAAGGCGGCAAGGTGTATTTTGAGGGCAAGCAGCTAGAGGGCGCAGACGTCAGGGCGCTAAGATACGTGCTAGACGCGCGCGGACGAACTAGCGATTTTTACGTTACGGACGGGCGAAATGTCTATTTTAAAAGCTCGCGGCTCGCGGTCAAATTTACGGCAGAGCTGCACGAGGCGGCGTATTTTAACGGCGTGCACTATCTTTTGGAGCCTTCTAGCGGCGCGGTTTATGCAGACGAGCATGTGTTTGCGCCCAAATTTGCGCCTTACTCGCTACCCTTTGGCGTCTCCGGCGCGCACGCTTATCATCTACTTTTTCGCGGCAAGGGCGGGATTTACTTTTGGCAGAGTCATAGCGACGACAAAAACGGCGGGCTAAAACGCGCGGCGGACGATCCTTTTGCGGGCGAAATTTCGCCGCTTGCGGGTAGTATTTTTATTGGCGGCGGACAGACTTATTTCGTGCAGAGTCGCGAAGTGTGGCACAGAACTAAAAACGGCAGGCGGTTAGGCTCGCGCCATACTGAGCTTTTTAGGCTTGAAACTAGCGAGCAGTGGCGCAAAATAGGGCTCGTGCGTAACGGCGTATACGGCGCGGTTTATGCAAACGGCGATAAAATTTACTATTTTGACGCGCTTGGGACGGGGCAGCTCATAGACTCTAGCGTCTACGAGATCGCGGATACTGACGTCATCGAGATCCTGACGCGGCCGTATGATCCGCGCGGCAAAAATCCGAGCGGTGAATATATCCGCAAGATGATAAAAGATGAGCGGCTCGTGCCGGCGCAAGGCGAGCTCGTTTTTGAGGCGGTTACTAGCTACGACGGCGTGGAGAGGTATTATCTTTGGATATTTGTGACGGTTGCGATTTTGTCGGCGATCGCGGGCAAAGCCTACGAGTATAGAAATCGAGCGAAAGCGATAGAAAACGAAAAAGCGACAAAACCTCGCGGCAAGGTAAAATTTAGACGGTAAATTTGCTTAAAACGCTCAAATTTGACGCTATGCGCGCCGCTAGCAAATTTTAATCAAATTTTCGCTAAAATCGGGTCAAATTTAAAAGGAGTGCAAATGAAACTGGGAAATTTTTCCGCAAACTCAAGCCTAAGCAATCAATACCTAGAACAAGCTCAAAATAACAGCGCAAAAGCCCTAAATAACATCTCCGCACAGCGCGCTCTAAGCGGTATCGACAGCGCAAATCTAGCTATCGCCGATTCGCTTCGCTCCCAAAGCTCCACGCTAGAGCAGGGCGTCGCAAACGCAAACGACGCTATCGGCATCCTGCAGATCGCAGACTCCACGCTAGCAAATATCACGCAAAGCGCCGACCGTATCGGCGAGCTATCGGTCAGGTATAACGGCGGCATCCTAAACGCCGACCAGCAAAAGATGATAAAAAGCGAGGCGGACGCTCTAGTGGGCGCGATGAAAGAGAGCACGCAGCAGGCGAGTTTTAACGGTAAAAACGTATTTGGCGGGCAGATGAGCTTCCTAACCGGTAACGGCTCGGCGAGCGTAAATTTAAACGCGCCTGATTTTAGTGGTATAGACGTGAGTAGCGGCGATAGCGTGAGTAAATTTATCGGTAGCGTAAACGCTCTGCGAGGTGAGATCGGCGCGGCGCAAAACGGTATAATCTCGGGCATCAACGCAAGCCTAACCAAAAATGTCGCGTTAAAACAAAGCGAGTCGCAGCTGCAAAATAACGACATAGCTAAAAATCTAAGCGCTTTTAAGCAAAACGACCTGCAAGCAAACGCCGCTATCCTTGCTCAAGCGCACAATACCGCAAGTTTGCAAAGCCAGTTTAACAGGCTTTTGGGCTAAATTTAACTGCTTTTATCTTTTAGCCGCTACGCTCCTTGGCGGCTAAAATGCTTTTGTTTTTACTCCGATTTTAACAACAAAGTTGCCGTAAAATTTATCCCCTTAAAACCCTTAAAACCCATAAAAGGCATTTGGAAAGAGTTATTACAATTCTAAAATTTACGCCAAATTTATCTTGTATTTTTCTTCTTTTTGAAATATAATACTTATAAAATTTATTTTAAAGGATAGGGGATGAAAATCTCAAATTTAATGTTGGTTTGTATGTCCGTATTAATGCTTGGCGGTTGCGGCGCGCCTATGT
>CALIWP010000228.1 GCA_938046705.1 uncultured Campylobacter sp.
AGTTACGGTGTGCTCTTTGTCGCCGGGATTTATGCGTTCTGGCGAATATCCGCAGAAAAAGTCCTCGTTAAATTTAAGCCCGCTTTGCTCAAGTAGCGGCACGCAGATCTCCTCCGTAACGCCCGGATACACGGTGCTTTCATACACGACGATATCGCCCTTTTTTAGCACCTTTGCGACGCTTTGCGTGGCTTTTACCACTGGAGTCAAATCAGGGCGTTTGTTTTTATCTATCGGCGTCGGGACGGTAACGATAAAGAAATTACACTCCTTTATATCGTCCAAATTTAGGCTAAATTTCATACCGTTCTCTATCGCTTTTTTCATCTGCTCGCCGCTAAGCTCCAGCGTGCGGTCATACCCGCTTTTAAGCTCCTCTATGCGGGCAGTATTTACGTCAAAGCCCGTGACTTCGTATTTCTCGCTAAACGCCGCCGCCAAAGGCAGCCCGACGTATCCTAGTCCAATAACGGCTATTTTCATTTATTTTTCCTTTTTAATTTTTTTGGTTCTATCGTTTTTACGCGTTCATACACTCTTATTTCCGCGCCTACGCCTTGCGGAGTTATGATTTTAATAGGGCTAACGCCTGGTAAAATTTGAGTGAACTCATAATAAACCCGCCTCTTTTTCTTTCCGTCCTTGCAGAGCATCATCGTTTGCGCTAGCTCGTCACCGCCGCTAAATTCGTAATAAATCCCGTGTGCATCCTCTTTTTCTTTAAGCTTTCCACCGAGTAAAAAGGCAAAGTTGCAGTCGATTTCTATCTCTTTAAAAAATGCGACTTCGTATTTAAAATAATCAGGCGGCATCTTTGAGATAGGTAGCTCGAAAATATTTTCCTCGGTTTTTGGCGCGTTTTCGCCTGCAAAAAGCGCAAACGGAAGCACGCAAGCTACGATAAAAAGTAAAAATTTTCTCATGCCTTTACTCCGATTTGAAAATACTTAAATCCATGCTCGGCTAAAATTTTAGCGTTGTATTGGTTGCGTCCATCAAAAATAACGGCATTTTTT
>CALIWP010000229.1 GCA_938046705.1 uncultured Campylobacter sp.
ATGGTTAGGTTGATTAGCGAGCAAAGACTCGTTGTAGAGTAAAATATTCAAAGAATGAACTAGTTTGCTATTTTGCAAGAAGCCAACAGTAAAACCGCATAAAAGGTCGAGCAAATTTGGGATTATGTTAGATTGTCTAAATTTAAAAGAATCTTCTCTAAAGCGTAGCAACACCATAGTGATACAGGAAGGCTAAGAGAAAGAGAGTTGTTGCTTCATTAAAAGAGCGTGAATTTGGGCTCAATAACAGTAAAAATACAAAAACTTTCTATCATATTTTACCAAAGATGACAAGAGAGAATCCTCCTTATCTTGAGCCTAAAATTAGTTTATCATATAATGTAGTGATTTGGATGTTTTATTTGGGTGTTTTTGCTTGCAAATTTTATCAAATACTTTTTAGATAACTTTAAAAGTCAAGTAAGGATTTGTGCCTTATTTTTTGAAAAGTATAACATAAAGACCTATAGAAAGGAGATATCTCGGGATAAACCCGAGATATTTAAAATTAGAATGTGTATTTAGCTTGGAATCTTAGCTGTTTAGTTTTATCTTTTGAGTCATCTTGATGCTTGTTAATCTCATACGCATAGAAGCTTGAGAATTGAAGTTTAGCACTATAGTCATAAGTTAGTCTTGCTACATACTCTTGATATTTCTCTTTATCGCCTGAAGCAAGTTTAACTTTACCATTAGAATAATCGCCACCGACTCTAAATTTCTCAGCAAAAGTGTATCCTGCTTTCAAGAACCAGAAGTTAGCTTTACCTTCAAGAGCAGTATAATCAAGAGCAGATTTTATCTCACCTACATCTATAAATGAACCTTGATCCTCTAGGCTTACAAAACCTTTTTCTTTGTCATGAACTTTATATCCGATATAACCAGCAGCTACATCAGCGCCAAATACTTTTGTACCAAGTTCACCTGCATAGAAATCCGTATCTTTAAAGTTTACGCCAACATTATTGTCTATATCAGCATGTGCATATTGAACTTGAGCACCGATATTTACATCATCAGTAATATTAAGACTAAAGTTTACGTCACCTATGATGAGGTTAACAGAATCAACCAAAGATGCATACCATAGTTGGAAGCTTACCGGATCATAAGAGCCGATAGCGGCTACCGCATATAGGTTGTTATTAAAGATACCAGGGGCATTAGTGTAAATAGCGCCATCGCTCTCGCCGTTATTTTCTAATGCATCAAAAGCAAATGCAGTTAGAGTCAAGCCTGTAATATCTCTATTTTCAACTCTGACGCCAGTGCCTACAGCATCATCAGTAAAGAATGAACCTATGGTTTGCTTACCTGCAGTTATTGTAGTGTTACCTACGTTATATCCAAGGTAAAATTCTTTTACGTTAAATGGACTTGTTGTATCTGTTCTATCGCTGCGTCCATCTGCATTAAAAGCAGAGCTGTCGTTGGAATTATATCTAAGTGTTAAAACACCAAAGAAATTATCATCTAAAGCAGCTTTAAAAGAAAATTCTGATTTAAATTGGTGATGTGCAGTCGTATTATCTTTTACACCGTTAGCTTTCTTAACTGTAACGTTATTATATCTATATCTTGCATATCCAGAAAGATCTACATTTTTAATAGCTTCTTCAAGCGGTGTAGCGCTCGCTACAGTTGAGAAAGCACCTAGTGCAACCAAAGCTGCTAATGAAATTTTAGCAATTTTCATTATTTTCTCCTCAAATAAGATTTAATATTGTAGAATCTTAACATAATCTAGCCTTTAATAAGCTTAAAAATTTTATATTTCTTTGGAATATTACCGAGCGTTTACTAAAATATACTATAGGGATTTAAAATTTGAAATATTTTTAACATGCCGAGCCAAATCGACTCGGCAAATTGGATTATTTTAAGTAGCTTCCTTGAGTAGGAGTAGTAGAGACGTCAGAGTTTTCCTGTTCGCTTCCCTTGTATTGCAAAGCATCTTTGCCCTTTAAAAAGGCAATAATTGCCCCAAGGTCGCTATATTTTGTTTTGGCGGCAACGGTTTTCATTAGATTTCTCATATTTCCGCCATAGTCAGAATCGTTTAGATAACCAGAAAAAGCAGCCTCTATATCCTCTGCACTTACTTTAGTTAACTCTTTGGATGTGCCATAAGCTCTTTTACTTCCGTCTTCGCCGTGACAAGAAGCGCAATTTTTAGCATACAGTTCGCGACCTTTTTCCACACTATACCTTCTTTTGGTATCTACGCCGATATTTAAAAACTTGCCGCCACCATCAGTCTCAGGAGCTTTTTCATAAACGTTTATACTTATATTTTCGTCTTTAGAATATTTTTCTACCAAACTTTTTAGCTCTTTTGCAAATTCACCCTTTGCCTCAAATATATAACTCGGCTCGTCTGCAGCATTTAAAGAAAAAGTCAAAAGACATGCTAAAAGCGAATAATGCATAAATTTCATGAAAAACCTTTTTGATAAATTTAAAAATCCCAAGCAAAGGGAAATTTGCTTGGGATTATAGCATAAAACTAGCTTTTTTGATTAGAAGCTGTATTTGGCTTCAAATCTTATGCGGTCGTGTTTATTTTTATGATCTCCGTCTTTTTCTTTAGCTGCTGCATAGAATGTAGAGAAATTAAGTTTTTTGCTGTAAGCATAGCTACCGCCGACGTTCCACTCGTCTCTATCAACTCTCTTATTGTATCTATAGCTATAGCCCTTACCGTCTATATAGTTAGCATACAAGCCAAACTCGTTAAATTTATATGACGCTCCGACAAACCAATAGTCGTTTTTGTCTTTAATGTTATTATAGTATTGAGCGCTACCGTTCATGACCGAGTTAAGTAGTTTGCCTGAGTTGATTAGTTTGCCGTTGTCTTCAACAGTTACAAAAGATTTTTTATCGTCTTTAGCCTTATAGTAGATATAACCTGCATTTAAACCGACTCCGGCAAATCCTACATCACCTTTAGCTGCAAAGAAATTTGCATCACCAAAGTTATTGTCGTCTGACTCATTGTGAACATATTGTGCTTGTAAGCCTAGTTTTACTGCATCTAGATCAAATTTCAAAGCCGCATCAGCTGCAAATAAATTTGCGGTATCCTCAAGATATGCCCACCAAGCTTTAAAGTTTACAGGATCATAGCTTCCCATTGCACCCACGCCATAGTAGTTAAGGCTTTTTGATCCTGCTAGGCCTGATAGTAGTCGACCGTCATAGTCAATGCTATCTGTTTCAAGTGCGTCAAAAGCAACACCAACCAAAGTAAGACCTGATATATCAGTGTTTTGTACTCTTAAACCAGTTCCTACCAAATCATCGTCAAAATATGTTTTAACAAATTGTTTGCCAGCTGTTATTGTAGTATTGTTTATGTTGTAGCCAAGATAAAATTCTCTTACACCAAATGAGCTTGTAGTATTGGTGGTATCGCCATTAAATCCAGAACCGTCACTTGCTGCGTATCTTAGACCCAAAACACCAAAGAAGTTATCGTCAAGAGCAGCCTTAAAAGTACCTACGAATCTGAAGTTATGATTTGCATTATTTTTGTTGAATGCGCCTGGCATACCATTCCAGCGGACTTTATTGTGAGTATATCTATATCTTGCAAATCCAGAAAAATCTACATCTTTAATAGCTTCTTCAAGCGGAGTAGCATTTAAAGTAGAGAAAGCGCCTAGCGCAACCAAAGCAGCTAAAGAAATTTTAGCGAGTTTCATAAGTTCTCCTTTATAAAAGTTTTATAGGCATAATTTTAGCACAAAATCGGTCGTGGTAAGCTTAATGCAAAAATTTAACATAAATAATCATAAAACACGAAGATATCAAGCTATTACAAGGCTATTTTTGATACTTAATATTATTAAAATAAGAATACTACCAACAAAGCTTAAATATGAAAGCTTAATTTCAAGGATTTTTGCGAGATAAAAAGATAAAAAAGGGGACGCACATCCCCTTCTTAAAAGGAGTTCTAACTTTGATTGCTTGTAAGAATTATAAAATATTTCGGTAAATCAACGGCTAATCAAAGCTGATATTTTCACTTTTCGGAACTTCGATTAGAATTTTTTTGTTACTTTCTTGCTGTTGTGGGCTTTTTGCAGGACTTGTACTTTTAAATTTCGGCGTTTTATTTACTTTATGCATAACGTGGTGCGCTCCGCTTTTTATGAGTAGCATCTCGGTGACTAGTCCGCCTGAAACGCTAGCATAGACGGTATCTCCGCTAGAAAAGTAAAATTTATCCGCACAGTACTTGCCGCTAGGCAGTTTGCCGTTTGAAGTGTCGATTGATTTTATATCATAGCAGTATTTGCCGCCGTCGTAGGTTACGCTTGATATCACGCCACGCAATGAGCCTCTAACGGGCGCAGGTTTTTGAACGACTGGTTTTTGGACGACTTTTGGTGGCGGTTTTTGCTCAAAAAAAGCACAGCCGCTAAAAACCAGCAAAATGGCGGCTAAATTTAAAAACTTAAGCCTGAACACTGAGCACGTTCCCGCCAAGTTCGGTTATTCTTTTATCTACGGCTTGCGTTGCTTTTTCTATCGTTTTTTGCGAAATTTCAGGTAGCTCGCCACCCCAAATTTTCTCAGCCTCTTTAAAGCCCCTTAGCATACCTTCTTTTCCGGCTTCTAGCTTTTGCAAGTCGTCTCCTGCGGCGCTAATGATAAAATTTGAAATCCTATCCGCAGTATTTGCGATACCGAAAAATCCATTCTCGCTCACTAGATCGCTAGCTTCGCTTTGGCTTAGTTGCGTTATAGGCTTGCCCTCGTAGCCGATAGATTTAAAATCGACGCCGGACAAGATATCGTTTAGAGAATTTATACTTTTGTTTTGAGCGCCGAAAATATCGTTAAATTTTGCAGAACCGTTAAAGGCCGAAACCTGAGACAAGAAATTTGAGCTCGCATTTGAGTCAGCCCTAGCTTGAAAATGCGACAAATAGCTATTCGTTAGCTGCTTTACGTCGATATTTGCATAGGCTTCTTGCATTCTTTTGATATTTTCGTTTTGATCTACGCTTGCCGAGTTTTGGACGTTATGCACGTCGTAGCGAGGTTGCGGGATGTATAGATTTTGGGGTAAGCCGTTCATGCTTTGCATTTTTTATCCTTTAGATTTTATTCTGTATTATATATCGTCAAATTTAGGATAAAGTTAACGGGTAAAAAATTATTTTACCCTATCGCCGACGTGGCCGTTATATACGATGTCCTTGGCATCGACGTTTTCGTCGAGTAAAATTTCGCTTATCTTGCCGCTTTTTTTGATGCTTTCGATATCTTGTTGCAAATCCTCTTGATAGCTGTATATCATCGCGGCTCCTGAGACGCCCTCTACGCCCTCTAGCGCTTTAAATAGCTCTATCTCACCGTCTAAATTTTCCGCGCTCATCACGACTACAATCTTGCCGTCTTGCGCGGCGATGACCTCGCAGCCTTTTACTTGCTCGATTCTTTTAGCCACCTCGGCGGCTTCGTTTCCGTCTTTTGTATATACTATCGCACTTGATATATTCATTTTACGCTCCAAAATTTAACCTCTTTTTCGTACGCGACGCTGATTAGCCTGCCGCTATCAGAGAGGTAAATTTCATTTAAAATTTGCTGTCCGGTTTTTACGGTCGCGAGTTTTGTCTTACTTGCGATATCGTAGACCAGAATATCGCTCTCTTCACCGTTCATATAGGCTAGCGTTTTGGCGTCGTCGCTAAGCCCCGTCGCATAAACGATAAAATCAGACTTAAAATAGCTCATTGAGCCGTTAAAAACACCCGCTTGTTTGTCGATGCAACCCACGGCTACGACGTCATTTTTATAGTCGATGTCATACATATTGTCTTTAAAGAAATTTATAGTTTGTTCGGTTTGGCGAGTTTTTAGATTGTAGATATAAATCACGCCGCTTTCGGCACCGATAGCGATTTTATCGCGGGTTTTGTTGATCTCAAAATCAACGTAAAGCGCGATGGAAAATTTATGTTTAAAGACCGCTTTTTTGCTCTCTAGATCGATGTAGTAAATTTCATTGCCAAAGTCCGATACTACCGCAGTTTTTTCATCTATAAAAAAGGCTTTTTTAGCGGATTTATTGGCTAGGTGCATATTGCTAACCTCGCTCCAGCTATCGTTTTCTTTTTTAAAAACGTACAAATATCGCTCGTTATAGTCCATCTCTGTTAAAACCAAAAGCATATCGCCCAGCCGGTCGATGCTAAAAATTTTTGCTGGCTCTTCGTCGCTAAAGTGTGTTTTGACCGTGCGAAATTTGATCGGTTCTAAAAATTTATCCGCCTTTATGTCGTAGATATCAAGCTCGCTGCCGTCCGTACCCAGATATAAAATTTCATCTATCAAATTTGAGCTTATCACGTTTGCGCCGGCTTTTATGACCTTATCAGGTTGTGATATCTCAAGCGGTGCGGCCGCCAAATTTGCGGTCAAATTTAAGCAAAAAATCGCCGTAAAAAATAAAATAAATTTTCTCATAATGCCTCCATTTTGATACTATTCGCGAAGCAAACTTCCATACACTGTGCGCAGCCCGTGCATTTTTGATTTACGCTCGGACGAAAAACGCCTAAAAAATCGATCGCTCTAAATTTGCAAATATCCTGACAGCTACAGCAAATCGTGCCGTTCCAAGCAAGACAACTATGCACGTCGATAAAAATTTTAGCTTCTATAGTAGCTGCGAATTTTAAATTTAAAACCTCTCGTCCCGCCTCTTCGCAAGCGAGCGCACACTCTTTACAAAAGTTACAACCCAAGGACTTAAATTTAAAATTTATTCTTTCATTTTCAAAGCTTAAAAGCTCTCTATCGCAAGCACTAACGCAAGGCGCTTCGCAATCAGCACAGTTAAATTCTCCACAAAAATAAGGCGGAGCGATAAATTTTTGAGCGGTTTTGCCGCCCAAAAATTTAGTAAATAGCTCGCGTCTAGATACGCTCACCTAACGCCTTCGTTTAGTACGTCTAACAGATTGGAATGCTGAGACGAGTTAGCGTCGCGGTACTCCGGCTTAAAGTTATTTTTAAACTTAGCCTCTACGTTCGCCTGCGGTACGTGGCACGTAGTGCAGTTAAAGCGGTCGTCGCTAAGCTTACCGTCGAGATCTTTTTTGTTCCTTATGCTATAAAGGTGCGATTTTGGGATCGCAGTCGCGCCGACGTCTTTTGCGACTTCAGGCATATGGCACGTAACGCACATATTATTATCCGCAGTTATCGGTATCAAACCCTCTAAATCATGAGGTATCATCGGCGGTGCGTTTTCAAAAGAACGCTCGTATCTTTGCGCTTCGCCCGCGGCAGGTTTCGTCCAGTTGATATCGGCTAGCTTTACCTCTTCTTCGTCCATAACGTCGTTAGCCGAACGCAAAATGTTTAGATCCTTAGCTTCTTTGCTATCGGCTAATTTTGATTTATTTTTTTGCTCTACTTTTTGAGTTTGTACGGAGCTAGAGGTTTTTTGTTCTTCTTTAGCTTCGGCATATCCCGAAAATACGAGGACGGCGCACGCCAATCCCGCCAAAATTCTCGCCTTCATTGATTTTTCTCCTTTAGTAAATTTCTAATGTTAAATTTGAGCGCGTCGTCATCGCAGACGTCGATACAGCGTCCGCAGCTGATGCACTCGCTCGATGTTATAAACCCGCTTTGCTTGCCGATAATGCCGAGCACTTGGTTTTCCGGGCAGATTAGCTTACACTTCATGCAGTTAGTACAGCTAGCCGCGTCGTGCTTTACTCTGATAAGGGCAAATTTGCCGGATATCGCGTAAAAAGCACCCAGCGGACAAAGCTTTGAGCAGACTAATCTATCGCCGATAAACGCGTCTATCGCAAACACTCCAAACGCCACAAACAGCCACAACGTGCCGCCGTAGATGACGCCGCGCTGAATAATGCCGATAAAGCTAATGCCCTCAAACGCCGGAGCCGAAGTGACTAGCGAGATAAAAAGCGTAAATCCCAAAACGTAATATCTCGCGCTTCTCGTGAAATTTACGAATTTTTTATCTTTATCGTAGCCAAGCTTTACTCTGACCCAGCGAGCGGTTTCGGTGATGATGTTTACCGGGCAAACCCAGCTGCAAAAGGCGCGCGGAGCGACAATCGCGTAAAAAGCAAACACGATAGCAGCTCCCACAAGCGCACCCGAAGCGATACTAAAACTAGCTAAATATAACTGCAAAACGGCAAACGGATCGCTAAGAGGAACGACTCCGAAAAGCAAAGACGAACTGAGATTGCCTTGTAAAATTTTAATTCCGTAGTAGTTGCTCGCAAAAAACAGCCCTAGGATCAAAATTTGACTTATCCTTCTTAAAATCAAATACTTCATAGCAAATCTCCGCTATTTAGATAGTCGTTTAGCTTTTTCTCGTCGGTTTTAAACTCTTTTGGTTCAGCGTCTTTTAGCTTTTTATCCGCGCCCTCGACCCAGCCTTTTACGTACTGTTCGTTGCTAGAGCCCAGCCCGATCTCGCGCGGAAGCACGAAGATAGAGGCTTTTGGCGTCACGCAAACTTGCTCGCACATGCCGCAGCCCGTGCAGTAGTCGGCGTCCACGACTGGTTTAAAAAACGCGTGCTTTTGCGTGCGTTCGTTACGGACGTACTCAAGCCTTAACGCTTTATCTATCAAAGGACAGGCGCGGTAGCAAGCATCACAGCGAAGTCCCTCGTAAGCGATGCAGAAATTTGGATCCAGCACCGCGATACCCATTTGCGCTTTGTTTATATTTAGCTTGCCGTTATCCTCGCTCACTAGCTTCGTATCTAGCGCGCCGGTCGGACAGGCGACCGTGCACGGGATATCCGGGCACATATAGCAAGGGATATTTCGCGGAGTATAAAACGGAGTGCCGTAAGGCAATCCGTCGTCTAAATCCGCAAGCTTAAGCGTATCCCAAGGACAGGCTTCTACGCAAAGCCCGCAGCGTATGCACTCACTAAGGAAATTTTTCTCCTTCAAAGCACCCGGCGGCCTGATGAGTAGAGTTTGGGCTTTAGCCGTCGTTTGTGTACTCCAGATAAAGCCGCCTGCGAGAACCAAACTAATCGCTTTTAACCCAAATTTTAAAGCCTCTCTTCTATTTTGCATTATTAAGCCTTGTAAATTTTAACCGCGCATTTTTTATAGTCGGTCTCTTTTGATAGCGGACAAGTCGCGTCAAGAGTAACTTTGTTAATAAATACGTTTTCGTCAAACCACGGCACGTAAACTAGACCCATCGGCGGTTTATTTCGTCCGCGCAGATCGATTCTTGCTTTTACCTTACCGCGGCGAGACTCGATCCAAACTACGTCGTTATGTTGTAAATTTAGCTTTTGCGCATCGCCCTCGTGCATGTAGCAAAGCGCTTCAGGTACGGCGCGGTAAAGCTCCGGAACGCGCATCGTCATAGTGCCTGAGTGCCAGTGTTCTAACACGCGGCCCGTGCATAGCCATAGCGGATAGGTATCGTCGGGCATCTCGCAAGGATCCATATAAGGACGGAAGAAAATTTTGGCCTTATTAGCGATAGAAAATTTCTCGTCTCCGCTAGTTACTTTGGTCAAATCGCCTTTTTGCAACTTGGCTTTTTTATTGCCGTAGAATGCAAACTGCTTGCCGTCTTCGGCAAATTTCTTCGCGTACGGATCGTATTTGGCGTTAAATCTCCACTGAGTTTCTTTACCGTCTACGACGGGCCACCTTAGCCCGCGCACTTTGTGATAGGTATCAAAGTCCGCCAGATCGTGTCCGTGACCGGAGCCAAATTTGCGGTAGTCTTCCCAAAGATATTTTTGAACGAAAAATCCGTAACCCTCAAATACCTTGCCGTCTGAGCCGACTACTTTTCTGCTGTCGCCAAAAACTTCAGAGTTATCAAAATCTTCCATTATCGCGTCTTTTGCAGGATAGCTCTTAGCCTCTTCGTTTGCAAAAAGCACGTCAAATAGCGTATCTTCTT
The DNA here is from genome assembly GCA_938046705.1 of uncultured Campylobacter sp. The sequence continues at coordinate 9,964 of CALIWP010000229.1, forward strand.
CGCTATAACCCATAGCTTTTGCCTCGTCTAGCACGCTTGGAAGCGTTAGCTTATCATCCACTTTTTGTTCGCCCCAAACCTCTTTTAGCTTAAAGCGCTTAGCAAATTCCAGCATTTGCCACGTGTCGCTCATCGCTTCGCCTACCGGAAGGACTTGCTGACGCCAGTGCTGCGTTCGGCGCTCGGCATTACCGTACGCACCCCATTTTTCGTAAATCATCGCAGTAGGCAAGATTAGATCGGCAACCTTAGCCGAGATGCCCGGATACGGGTCTGAGACGATGATAAAGTTATCCATCTCGCGAGCGGCTTTTATCCAGTGGTTTGCGTTTGCGGTATTTTGCCACGGGTTATTTACCTGCACCCACGCCCATTTCATCTTTCCGTCTTCCATATCGCGCATCATTTTTACGTAGTGGGAGGCGACTTTCGGATTTAGCGTGTTTTTAGGAAGTTTCCAAATTTTCTCGCTTATTTCGCGGTGTTCGGCGTTATCTACGACCATATCCGCAGGCAAGCGGTGAACGAAAGTACCGACCTCGCGTGCCGTTCCGCATGCGCTTGGTTGTCCGGTTAGCGAGAAAGCGCCCTCGCCCGGTTTTGCTTGTTTACCAAGTAGCATATGCACCATATAGGCTTGCTCGTTTACCCAAGTGCCGCGTTGATGCTGGTTAAAGCCCATCGTCCAAAAGCTAACTACTTTTCTACCTTTTTCGATGTACCAGTCGGCTAGTTGCTTTAGTTTTTTCTTAAATTCTTCCAAATCCTCATTTGGATCGCCTTTTATTAGCGGAGCGGAGAAGTCAAGCGTATAAGGTTTAAGAGCTTCTTTAAATTCCTCAAACGTGATTTGCCAGTGTTTGCCCGCGGTAGCCGTATTTTTATTTTCCATCACGTCGCCCTCTTTATAGCCTAGATAGCCCAGAGTCACGCCTTCGTTTTTGCTTAAAGTCTTTTTAAGTTCGGTCTCGATGACGTCTTTTTCGGTATTGTAGTTAGGGTGATTTGGATTATTTCTAAGCCCATAGCCGATATCGGCAGGTCCCGTCGCAAATACGCAGTGGCTATTTACGTAGTCCCAATCAATGGCTTCAGGATGATTATAAACGATCTCGTGAGCGATGTAGTTCCAGATAGCAACGTCGCTTGAAGGAGCGAAAATAATCTCGGAATCGGCGATATTTGACGTTCTAGTCGAATACGTGCTTAAATTTACGACCTTTACGCGCTCGGGATTGCTTAGCTTTTTATCGCTTACGCGCGCCCAAAGTATCGGGTGCATCTCGGCCATATTAGCGCCCCAAGCCACGATAGTATCGGTTAGCTCTATGTCGTCGTAGCAGCCCGCAGGCTCGTCGATACCGAAAGTCTGCATAAATCCGACGACCGCGGACGCCATACAGTGGCGAGCATTCGGGTCAATAGAGTTGCTTCTAATACCCGCTTTCCATAGTTTGACGGCTGCATAACCCTCTAAAATAGTGTATTGACCCGAGCCAAAAACGCAGGCTGAGTGTACGCCGTTTTTCTTCATGGTCTCTTTATATTTTTCCGCCATGATGTCAAAGGCTTTTTCCCAGCTAATAGGCTTAAATTTGCCCTTTTTGTCAAATTCACCCTTTTCGTTCACGCGCAAAAGCGGCTGAGTGATGCGGTCTGCGCCGTACATGATCTTGGCGTTAAAGTAGCCTTTGATGCAGTTTAGGCCGCGGTTTACTGGTGCTTCAGGGTCGCCCTTCACTGCTACGATTTTGCCATCTTTGGTTGCGATCATTACGCCGCAGCCAGTTCCGCAGAACCTACATGCAGCCTTATCCCAGCGCCAGCCCTTTTCAGCTGCGTTTTGCGCAGCTGCCATAGAGCTAGGCAGCGCTATACCGGCACTCGCGCAAGCAGCCGAAGCGGCGGCGCTTTTTATAAAATCTCGTCGATCCATTTTTTCTCCTCGTTTATTTTTTAAGATAGTTCTTAAAAATCAGGCGAATATTAACCGTTACAACCTAAATTTAAGTTGATTAAAAACAATTAGTTCTTTAGCAATATTTGGCATTCAGACTAAGACCAAAATTATCTTTATTTTGCCTATTTTAGGGGTAAAGCTTAAAATTACGAATAAATATATTTTTTTATATTTAGTAAATTTGATATTCTTTTTGATAACAAAACCCATAATATTTCAGAA
>CALIWP010000230.1 GCA_938046705.1 uncultured Campylobacter sp.
ATTTTTGATAAAAACTCTAAAATTTTAATCCTGGGCTCCTTTCCGTCCGTCATTTCTCGTAAATTTGGCTTTTACTACGCAAATCCGCAAAATCGCTTCTGGCGAGTATTGGCCGGGATTTTAAACGCACCGCTACCTGAAAGTATAGACGAAAAGATAAAATTCCTGCTCGCTCACCGCATCGCTATCTACGACGCTGCGATATCCTGCGAGATAAAGGGCTCGAGCGACGCCAAAATGACCGCTGTCGAGCCCGCAAATTTAGAGCCGATCTTTAGCGGAGCGCGCGTCGTGCAGGTATTTGCAAACGGCGGCAAGGCGCACGAAATCTGCGAAAAATATCTAAAAAATCAAATTTTAAACGCAACCGGCAAAGAGCCAATCAAACTACCCTCGACTAGCCCGGCAAATGCAAATTTTAGCCTTGAAAGGCTCGTGCAAGAGTGGACGGCGGTAACTGAAGCATTAGAAGATAAATAAAATTTAGTAATTTTATAGGTTTAAATATGCAGCTTCAAAGAGGCGCATAATTAAAATAGTGCTAGAATTTTAAACGTAATTATTAATAAAAAGGAAAAATATGTCGAAGTTAAGTGAATCTTTAAGCGGTTTTAGGAAATTAAAAGAAGATATTAATGCATTAGATGTTAAATCTATGATAGAAAGCGAGGTGCAGAAATTTGCTAGGAATAAAGAGGCGCTAATTTATATAGATAATTACATAAATTTATTGGATGAAAACCTACTCCCAAATGACTTTTTTGTAAGGTTTCAAAATTGTTTTGTTGGATGGAGCGGTGATGTAAGTTATTTGACTAATATCATAGATAATGCCTTAATAGTATTAGCCACATATTCAACCATATATATTCCAAAAAATCAGGCAAAACCAATCATTATGGAGATGGTTGCGGGATACAGTGATGCCATAAAGACATCACTAGACGATTTAAAATTGGATGAGATAAAAAACAAAACAGCAGATGTCGAAAATTCTATACAAAAATTCAATATTGCTAACGATAAGTTTATCGAGGATAAAGATGAAATTTATGGATACTTTAATGAGATAGAAAATTTTAGAACCAATTTGGTAGTTAAACAAGAAAATAAAGATATATCAATACAGCAAGAAATAGAAAATGCAAGAAATAAGATAACCCAGGATCTGGAAGTAACTAAAGAAAAAATTATCGAAAATTCGCAAAAATTAGAAGAAATAGGAAAATTTCATATAAAGATTTTCGGCGAACTAAATGATAATGTTCGCAGTGGAGGCTTGGAGCAAAAACTTGACAATATGTTTGAAAATTTACATAAATATGAAAATACCATGAAACAACGCTTTGATGAATACGATAAAATCATTAAAGATTTAAATGAAAAGGCTACAAATGCAAGTCTTTCCGCTTCTTATGATAGAGAGAAAAAATCAATAAGCGAAACGATTATATTTTGGAATTTTTCCTTTATCATATGTATTTTATTTATATTTTTAGTAGCGCTTTGGTCTTTTTATGATTTAAAAGAAATTTTAAACTTTGATGTAAAAACTGCAATTGCACAACTCGAACAATCAAAGGATGCAATAAGTACGCCTTATATTTCTACTCTACTAAGCAATAAGATTTATATTATCTTTTTCGGATTTTTTTCAAAAATAACTATGGCGCTACCTCTTATTTGGCTTGCTATTTTTTGTTCGAATAGGCGAAAAGAAGCCATGAAACTCTTGCAGGAATATACTCATAAAGTTGCAGTTACAAGCTCATATGAAAGCTATAAAGAGCAAATTAAAAATTTAAATGAAGAAAATCAAGAGTTACTTACAAAATTAATGTCGTCAACGATTGATATAATTTCTAAAAATCCAAGTGATTTTTTAGATAAATCAAAAAGCTCCGATAAGTTAATTGATTATGATGATATTGTTGCTAAAATGAAGCAGTTGCCAGAATGGTTTACTGATTTTATAAAAGCGAAAAGCAAAAATTAATTTAAAGTAATTTTAATTGGCGGTAGTGCAATAAATCATAAGGATTAAATTTATGAAATTTATAGATATTAAAATTTTAAAATTTCTATTTTTACTTCCACTTTTAGCGATCGGCGCGCAGGCCTTGGAGCCAAAAATCGTAATGAAGCCCGAAGCGAGCCTAAAAAACGGGCTTTACTACGTAAACGGCAAGCTCTACGACGGCACGCTAAAGATGCTTCGATACAGCGTCGAGGACCTATATGACGTAAATGCGATGGGCATGGTCTATCCGAGGCTAAAACCCCTGCCGCCCACGCTCATACGCGAGATAGACGTGCAGGGCGGCACGGCGGTGCGATATCGAGACTATTTTGACGGCAGAGACAAACCCTCAAACGAATACCCCCTAAAAAACGGCGTCCGCGAGGGCACGGCTAAGCACTACCACGCAGATAGCGGCGCTCTGATGGGCGAGAGCGAATACAAAAATGACGTTCGCGACGGGCACTACCGCCGCTACTACTTTGACGATGGCGGCGCGTTAAAGCAGGAGGGCGTTTTTAAAGCGGACAAGCGAGAGGGCGTATTTACCGACTATTACGTTAGCGGCGATGTTAGTGCACGCAGTCCCTATGTCGGCGGGCTACGAAACGGCGAGGACGTCGACTCCGGCACACCCTATCCGATAATCAAAATGAGGTTTTGAGCTGGTCTAATTTTACAAGCTCAAAAAGCAAAATTTACGGCTAAATTTGGATTGTAGGCACGCTAAATTTAGACGCGAGCGCGCTAAATTTGGGCTGTCCTTCGAGCCTGGCGCCCTTTAAATTTAGCTTCCGCAATTCGCGGTATTTCGCCTTTTGCTAGTCTGTTAAATTTTGCATGATTTTATCTTAGATTAAATTTCAAATACTAAAATTTAGCCCAAAATTTTAAGGAGCGAAAATGAAAAAGATCGGCCTGATCGGTGGGATGAGCTACGAGTCCACGATGAGCTACTACGAGCAGATAAACCGCAAAGTAAACGAGCGGCTGGGCGCGCTAAATAGCGCTGAGATCCTGCTTAGCAGTCTAAATTTCGAGGAGATCGAGGCCTGCCAGCGTGAAAACAGATGGGATGCGGCGGGCGAAATTTTGGCGCGACACGCGAGGATATTGCAGGGCGGCGGGTGTGATTTTATCTTCATCTGCACAAACACGATGCATAAGTGCTTTGACGCCGTGCAAAGCGCTGTGAGCGTGCCTGTGGTGCATATAGCGCAGGCTACGCTGAAACGACTCCTTGCAAGCGGTGTGCAGCGCGTAGGCCTACTTGGCACTATTTACACGATGAAGGAGAGCTTTTATAAAGAGATGCTGCAAAAGGGCGGCGTGAACGTGCTAATCCCGAGCGTGGAGGATATGCGCATGATAAATGACGTCATCTTCAAAGAGCTTTGCCTGGGTAAAATTTCGCCCGACTCAAAGCGGGATTTTTTGCACGTGATAGACAAAATGGCGGATGCGGGCGCGCAAGGCGCGATACTGGGCTGCACCGAGATCGGTATGCTGGTATCGCAGGCGGATACGGACGTGCGGCTTTTCGATACGACGCAGATACACATCGACGAGGCGGTAGAGCTGACGCTGTCGTAGGCGTTTAGATTTTACGGCACGCTTAGACGCTTAATGGCTGCAGTATGGTTAAAATAAGGACAAAAAAGCTTGTTTAACAAATTTCGGCTTTGAAATACAGGCGGACAAACATAGTAGCGACTAAGTTGGCGAGGTAGTCTATAAATTTATGCGCGCAATGAGATTGGTACGCATAAATTTATATTGCCCAATGTAGCGTAAAGAGCATAAAAATTTAACCCAAATTTAGCCAAAATGTCGCCTGTAGGCTTTAATGCTCGGCGTTCGCTACGTATTTGTCGCGTGTTACTTTATCGCTAGCCGCGCAAATTTATCAAATTCTGGTGCGCTTTATGCTGTTTGCAGCGTTAAATCTAACTCAAATTTCAGCAAAATTTACGTCAAAATTCTCGCACATTAGTTTAAATGCTTAATTAAATTTAAAGTTACATAAAATAAGAGTAGTCTAAAAAAATTAAAAAATAATTTTTATTTTAGCTTAATATATCAATATTTGTAGTAAAATTTGCTCTAGATTTAATACACAAAAACACTAAAAAGGAGCAAAATATGGCTGTTGCAGGTATTATTATCGGCACGGTGGTGCTGTTTATCGTGGGCTGGGCGATAGTGCGGGGCAAGTACGCGCCGCTCGTGCTTTTTCTTTCGGGCGTTTTTATGTTGATCTGCTCAGTCGCGCTGGGCACGGGGAATTTTATGCCCAAACAGGCCGTAGCGACGGGCAACGCCTACCTAAACATCATCGAATTTATCCGATATATGTTCTCAAACAGATTTGCAAATTTGGGCCTTATCATCATGTTTATGGTGGGCTTTGCGAGCTATATGACGCATATCGGGGCGAACCACGCTTTCGTCTCTATCGCTACGAAGCGCTTTGCTAGGATCAAAAACCCATACGTCATGGTATTCGTCGCGTTTGCGGTGACTAAGCTCATCAGCATGGTTATCACTAGCGCGGTGGGGCTTGGCGTGCTATGCCTCGCGCTTTTAGGACCCGTACTCATCTCGCTTGGGCTAAACAAGCTCACCGTGGGCTCGATCTGCGCGATGTCGGGAGCCGCCTCGATGGTGCTCATCGGCGCATCGACCGCCGCCGCGGCAAAGGCTACGCAGCTTAGCATTTTAGATTACGTTTTCATTTATAAAATTCCGGCCGCGCTTCCGACCTCGATCGTGATGGGTATCGCGCTCGTTTTTTGGAACAGATATCTGGATAAAAAAGAGGGCTGGGTGTGTAGCGAGCACGTGGGCGAAGTGATGGAGTTTGACGGTGCAGTGCAAAATCCGCATACCGCCGCGCCTAAAATTTACGCGATACTGCCGTTTTTACCGATGATTTTGGTGGTCGTATTTTCGCAGTACTGTATCGCCTCTATCAAGCTTGACATCTCGGCGATCATCATCCTCTCAGTCGTCATCGCGATGCTTTTTGAAGCGGTCAGGCATAGGTTCAAATTTGACCCGATCGCCGAAGGAGTCAAGGTATTTTTCCAAGCGATGGGCAAGAGCCTAAGCGGCGTCGTTATCCTTATCATCGCGGCCGGTATATTTGCCGAAGGCTTTAAGGCTCTAGGCATGCTAGATAGTATCGTAAAACTCGCAAATTCGCTAGGATTTGGCGGCTTTGGCATGTCGGTGCTTTTTGTCGTCATCACGACGCTTGTTACGATCATCTCGGGCTCAAACGGCGCGAGCTTTTATCCGCTCATCGAGATGGTGCCGCATATCGCGGCTAAGCTAAACGTGAGCTCGGTTATGCTCGTGCTACCGATGCACCAGGCCTCCACTATCGCTCGCCCTCTCTCGCCCGTAGCTGGCGTGGTCGTCGCGATAGCGGGCATGCTAAAGTGCAGTCCGCTCGACATCGTCAAGCGCTGCAGCGTGCCTGCGGTCTTGGGCCTAGTTAGCCACCATATTTTCGTATTTTTACTCTCTTTGTGAGGCGCGAAATGCAGCTTCCTAGATGGACGTTTGAGGATGCGTACGGCGACTTTGACGATGCGAGATTTACGGACGCGCTATCAAATTTAGACGAAATTTTAGGCGAGATAGAGAGGCTACTTGGTGCGGACGGCGGGCTAAATTTGCTGATAAACGCATACGAGCGCGGCTTTGAGGAGGCAAACTCCTTGCTCGCTTTTTGCCGCTGCAAATCAAGCGACGATACCAAAGACGAGCGAGCAGGTGCGGCCGAGGCGAAAATCAGAGAGAAGCTTTTGCGTCTTGAACGAACGAAAGAGATTATTTTTGAAAAGATAGACGAGCTAGACCCTTCTGATAGCGCGCGTCAAACGCAGGAGTTTGCGCGGATAAAATTTCTCTACGACGAGCGCAAAAGTAGCTGGCGGGCAAAATTTGACGCAAAAGAGCGTAAAATTTACGAGGATACGGCGGCTAGCAGTTTTACTCCGCTTTACGGCGTATTTAGGCATCTAAATAACCTCATCGCGGTGCAGGCTACTGATAAAAACGGCGTAAAAAGCATCTATAATCTCTCAAAATGCGCGGGCGTTTTAAAGGGCTCGCCCGATGCCGCGCTGCGAAAGAGCGTATTTGAGGGGCTAGCGGAGCATTACGCTAGGCACGCCAGCCTGTACGCCGACGTTTTAAATTTGCTTCAGGGCTTTAGGCTGGGCGAATTCAGGGCGGCGGGAACGGATATCCTCACGCCTAGTCTGCAGCAAAATAAAATCAGCGAGCAGGCCGTAACGGCGATGTTTGCGGCGCTAGATCAAAGAATGGATAAAATAAGAGAGTGCGTGAGCCTGCGCGCGAAGTACTTTCCGCAGGGTAAAATTTACGCCCGCGATCTACTCGCGCCATCTCCGTTTGCTAGCGCTGATGATATCCCCTATGAGCGGGCGATAGAGACGATTTGCGAGGCTCTGGGCGAGGTTAGCGAGGAGATATCTGAGTTTATCAAAATGATGCTGCAGAAGTGCTGGATCGAGGCGCAGGTGCGCGAAAACAAAGCAGGCGGCGCGTTTTATACGAGGTTTGATAAATTTGGGCAGCCGCGCGTTTTTTCTAGCTACATGGGCACGCAGGCGCATATGATCCAGCAGGCGCACGAGCTCGGACACGCGTGGCACTACTGGATCATGCGCGATCTGCCCGCGCTGCACACGCAGTTTCCTATGACGCTAGCCGAGGCTGCGAGCACCTTTAACGAAGCCGTGCTGCGAAACTATCTGCGAAAAAACAGCGCGGATAAAAATTTGCTCTTTGATATCTTGTGGCAGGAGCTAAAATCTGCGGCAAATTTCATGTTGCACATCGGCGTGCGGTTTGATTTTGAGATCGCTTTTTTAAAGGCTAGACAAAAGGGCGCGGTCGGCACGGCGCAGATAGAAGAGCTCATGCAAAAGGTGTGGCGAGGCCGTTACGGCGATACGACGCAGGATGCGGAGGGCTTTTTGCCGTACTTTAAGCTGCATTTTTACAAAACCGATCAATACATCTACAACTATCCCTACACCGTCGGCTACCTGCTCTCGCAGTTTTTGCTGGGCGAGTTTAGGCGCGCGGGCGATAAATTCATCGGCGCATACAAGGCATTTTTGCGCGAGTGCGGCGTGATGAGCGTCGAGGATTTGTTGCAAAAGCACTTCGGCAAAGACGCGCGAACGCAGGAGTTTTGGCTCGAATGCGTCGATAATGCGCTCGTTTATGCAGATGAGTTTAAGCGGCTCGAGAAGCAGATGGAATTTGATAAGGCGGCAAATTTGGGCGGGTAAATTTGAACTCAAATTTGATTTATTTTTTGCCAAATTTAAGACCAAAAACGTTGAGCTTTTTGCTCTTACCGCTTAAATACTGTTTTTAACCATAAAATGTAATAGGGTAGTCAAATTTAAAACTACCTCGCAAAATTTGGTATGCGTTACAAATTTACACTTAACTGATAACAACTATCATAACTAAGCTGTTTTTTAGCTAATCTATTTTATAATAATCACAATCAAATAAACAGGAGCACAAAATGTCAGTTTTAGTTATCGGAGCCGACGAGATAACGCCTATAAAAGCAGTCCTCAAAGACCTCGGCGCAGAAGCGATCGAGCACTGGGACGCACGCAACGAAAACCGCGTAAATCGCAAACCGATCCCGCAAGATACCAAGTGTGTCGTGATGTTAACCAGTTTTTTAAACCACAACACGATGAAAACGATAAAAAACCAAGCCAAAAAGCGCAATATCCCGATCGTCTGCGCCAAAAGAAGCGTCAGCTGCGTGTTTAGCGAGTATTGCAAAGTCTTTGGGCTAGATAAGGAATTTGGATGCTGCAAGGTAAAAGACTAATAGATGAAATTCGGCTTTTTATCAGGTATTGGAGAAATAACTCCAAGTATTTTTTCAGGGCTTGACGCGGTAAATAAAGCTCGAATTTTTATAAATTTATACAACTGTTGCGTAGAGCGAGGGCTAAAAATCCCTCTAGTTTATGCGTATTCGGGCTTAAATTTGGAGGAAATTTTTCTAAAACGCATCGATGATCTGTGCGAGTTTAAAAATCCTAGCCAAAGTAAAATTTCAAGCTTTTGTATCGCCTCAAACTCCGTTATCTGCGCCTATAAATCAGGCAAATTTGACGCCGTCTCGCCGCTAGCCGTCTCTCCCAAGCACCCGGCCGCCAAGCTAATCCTCATGCTAAAATCCCAAAACGGAATATGTTTTGACGCAGACATAATGTTTTCTCAGTTTGTTTATGATAAAATACGCGCCAAACATTTTGATAAAAACGTTTATTTTCAAGACGGGATTATCTTTGCGGAGCAGGGCGGGCGCAAGCTTTTTGGCGTTATGCCGTGCTTTAAAGAGATAACAAAAGAGCGGTTTCATCTGGCTAACTGCGAGATCGCTAGAGGCTTTGAGGCGCTTAGCGGCGGGGAGTTTGACAGGATGTTTATCGTAGCTCCGAGAAATGCGAATTTCTCGCGCTACATCGAGGTTAGACGGGAATGCGGACGTGGCGGATCGCTGCGACTGGTGCCCTACACGATAAGTCATCATATTTTTTAAAGGAAATTTAAATGATAGGTATCATTTTTGGAAGCAGTATGGGAAATACTGAAGAGGCGGCGAGCTTTTTAGCCGAGAATTTGGGGCTAGAAAACGAGCTTTTAAACGTAGCAAACTGCGACGCGGCTAAGCTAAACGGCTTTGATAAGCTGATTTTGGGCGTTTCGACCTGGGGTACGGGCGACTTGCAAGACGACTGGGACGCGTTTGATTTTGGCGGACTAAAGCTTGGCGGCAAGACGGTTGCGATATTTGGCATGGGCGATGCGGAGAGCTACGCGGATAGCTTTTGCGGCGCGATGGGCAAGCTATACGACGAGGTCGTAAAGGCAGGCGCAAACGTTGTGGGCGCAGTGTCCGTGGACGGATATAAATTTGACGAATCAGAGGCTGTAAGAGGCGGTAAATTCGTCGGTCTGCCACTTGACGCGGACAACGAAAGCGAAAAAACCGAGCCTAGAATCAGCACTTGGATAGAGCAGATTAAACCTCATTTTGCTTAAAATTTAATACTTCTAGTCGGGCTTTTTGCCCGATTTTTAACCCCAAACAAACCCAATCTAACTATTAAAATCGAATCTCTAAAATTTCAGTTTTCTTTAAAATCTTAAAGGTAGAATTAAATTTATTTTTTAAATTTAGGAGAAAATATGGCGTATCAAGAATCTCGTTGGCAAAATTTTTACGAAAAAGCATGGGCGACAAGGGCTCAGTTTATGGATGGGTGCCTAAAAAACGGACTTAATAGCTATCAAGCCGTAAAAATGCTGGAAAAAAAGAGCGGCTAAGTGAGCTAAGTTTGGATAACGTTACAAACGAAATGGTTTGGGAGAAGCGAAAGCTTTTTAGCACGAATGTTTTAAGATTCGTCGAAATCCCGATTGCCAGGCTTAGCACTAGACAAGGGGCTGAGCTAATCGCACCTTTTCACTCGTCGTTTAACTTTTACGATATGCTGATCGATATCATCGACGAGACGGGGCCTTACGATAGTATCGTGGAGCTTGGCTGCGGATACGGTCGAAATTTGATTGAAATTTTTTATAGAGGCGGGCCGACGGATGTGCGGTACTTTGGCGGAGAATTTACGCAAAGCGGCGTGGAAATCGCTAGCAAACTAGCAGCTGCGACGCCTAAAATGAATGCTAAGTTTTTCCATTTTAATCACCTAGAGCCTAGTCTTGAAGGCTTAGATTTGGGTAAAAAGGCCTTTGTTTTCACCTGCCACTCTATCGAGCAGGTTAAAGAGATCCCGCCGCATTGGTTTGACGTAGTGGCAAATGCCGCCGACTTCGTGCGCTGCGCTCATCTAGAGCCGTTTGGATTCCAAATAGAAGGAGCAAACGACGCCGTTAGCGAAAGACAAAGAGGGTTTTTTAAAACTCAAGGTTGGAACGTAAATTTTGCCGAGACTTTCTTTAATGCCGCAAGACGAAACGTTATCGCTATAGACGATGCCATCGCCGATATCGGACTCTCTCAAGATCCTATGAATCCAGGCTCGCTAGCATTTTGGCATACGAATAAGTAGATGATCGGCTAAAATTTAACCAAAGCTACCGCTCTTATGGTCGCGTTTCTTTGGCCATCGGCTTAGTAAATTTACGTAAATGCAAATTTAGATCAAGCCGTGGCTAATAAAAATTTAGCTAAAATCACGCCGAATTTATGTTAAAAATAAGGAGAAAATATGCCTCTACTAGATAGTTTTTGCGTCGATCACGTGAGGATGAACGCGCCCGGAGTGCGTCTGGCAAAGACGATGAAAACGCCAAAGGGCGACGATATAAGCGTGTTTGATTTGCGTTTTTGCAAGCCAAACGAGGAAATCTTGCCCGAAAAAGGCACGCACACGCTAGAGCACCTATTTGCGGGCTTTATGCGAGATCATTTAAACGGTAAGGGCGTTGAAATCATCGACATCTCGCCGATGGGATGCAGGACGGGCTTTTATATGAGCGTGATCGGCGTACCTAGCGAAGATGCGGTTAAAGCCGCATGGACGGCGTCTATGAAGGATATCCTGGGCGTCAAAAACCAAGAAGACATCCCCGAGCTAAACAAGTATCAGTGCGGCACGTACAAAATGCACTCGCTTGATGAGGCGCATGCGATCGCAAGCAAAATTTTAGAGCGCGGACTAATTACGATAAATAACGAAGAGATCGCGCTAGACGTCGCTGCAATGGGGCTTAAAAAGCACTGATTGATCTTTAAATTTAGCCGCCGTTTGCGCGGCTTTTACTCGCGCGGCAAATTTGAGCAAATTTCAAATTTGGCTAGGTTTGCCGTTTTCTTGCTTCAAATTTTACTTTTTTAATATACAAAATCCGCTTCGTAATAAAATATAGCGATGTAATTTTAAGCAGCAAATTTATAAAATTACATTAATAATTTTTCTTAAGGAAGTGCGATGAAAAGTTTTAAATTTGCTTTGATAGCTGCCTGTGCGGCTGCGATAAGCTTAAATGCCGAGGTTTTAACAAAGACGACCGATATATCGCTAGACGGTAAAAAGGTCGGCAAAATCGAGGTTTTGACGCCGGTCGAGGTTGTTTCTAAAGAAGGCGCAAAGGCCAAAATAAAGGTAAAAGGCGCAGTTTCGGCAAACTACCTGGCTCAGATACAGCGAAGCGTCAAAAACGCCGAGATTTTCACGGTTTTTGATGCTGAGAGCGAGGCGAATTTTAAGAAAATAAAAGAGGTCGAGGACGATTACGGTGAGCTTTGGTATGAGGTCGAGGGCACGTACGAGGTCGCCGCGGACGCGCTAGGTAACGACGCAAACGCGCTATATAAACAAGCCCAGCAAAAGTACGAGGAGACCTGCTCCGCGTGTCACCGCTTGCACGAGCCAAACAGCTTTACGGCGGCTCAGTGGCCGGCAAATTTACAGTCGATGATCGATACGAACTACGTCGCGCTGGAGGAGACGGAGCTAAATTTGATAGTAAAATACCTCCAGCATAACGCAAAAGATGCAAAATAGGGCTTTGCGTGGTTAGCGCCGAGATCAAATTCGCTCGTCGCTTGAAGCGTAAAATTTAGCGACGTTTGTTCTTTAAATTTAGATTTTTGGGATTTTATACTTTTACGGCGGCAAATTTAATGCTAATAGTTTAAATTTGCCTGCATTTTGCTCGCCGCACAACCACGTTATTAAGAAATGAGCGAGCATTAAAATACGATTTTAAAAAGTAAATAAGGGAAAAAGTTGCCCGACCGTGCAGATGTCACAAGCATAGGCGTAGTTTGGGCGAGTATAGGGAGTGTATACTCCCGCTCACGGCAGGGGGCTTTGCTCCTGCAAAAAGTAAAAAAGGGAGAAACCGATGAAAAGACGAGATTTCATCAAATTTTCGGCCTTGGCGGCTACGGCTGCGCAGGCTAGCAGGATAGAGGGCGTCAAACAGACGATTTTCGATAACAAAAAGGTATTCGGCGCGAATAGATTCGGCCCTTTTTGGCTAAATTTAA
>CALIWP010000231.1 GCA_938046705.1 uncultured Campylobacter sp.
TTTTTATAATGACCTAAGTGTAAAAGAAAAAAAGGTCGTAGAGGGCAGGGCTGATATAAATTTGGCCGTAAATATGGGCTGGAAGTATGAGTCGCTTTGGATCTTGCTTTGGGCGCTTGGCATAGCTGAAGATATTGGAGAGATGGATAAAATTTGCGACTGTGAGTTTGTGATGGATGTCTTTAGAGAGGGCGGACTCAAAAACCGCTCAAAACTGCGCAGTTTGGATGAAATTTTAAGCAAACTTGACCTAGTTTATCGCTATCACTGGGCGTGTGTGGATGCAAGGATAAATGGCAAAAAGGTTGCTGGACTTGACGAAGAGATCGTTATGGAAAGACGTGCAGGGCTTGAGTGGCTATGTTGCAAAGGTTGGGAAAATGACGACTTAAGAGCCGAATTTAACGCTTGGGACTACCCTGATCTAAATACGTAAATTTACATTTTTGCACTAAAATAAGCCAAAAGTGAAAGGAAAAATATGAAAATTTTAGTAACTGGAACAGCTGGATTTATAGGATTTCACCTTGCAAATGCCCTTGTAGCACGTGGCGACGAGGTCGTTGGATATGACGTGATAAATGACTATTACGACGTAAATTTAAAGCTTGCACGCCTAAAAACGGCAGGCTTTGACACGAGCGATATAGACTATGGCAAGCTTATCGTCTCAAAAACGCATCCGAATTTAAAATTTATAAAAGCAGATCTCGCCGACGAAAAGACGATGAAAGAGCTTTTTGCTAAAGAGAAATTTGACGTAGTGGTAAATTTAGCCGCACAAGCAGGCGTTCGCTACTCGCTCATAAACCCAAAAGCCTACATCGATAGCAACATCACAGGCTTTATGAACATCCTCGAGTGCTGCCGCCACAATGAGATCAAAAATTTAGTCTATGCAAGCTCGAGCTCGGTCTACGGCCTAAACGAAAATATGCCGTTTTCTACGCACGAGGGCGTAAATCACCCGATCAGCCTCTACGCCGCGACCAAAAAAAGCAACGAAATGATGGCGCATACGTACTCGCATCTCTTTGGCGTGCCGACTACTGGACTGCGATTTTTCACCGTTTACGGTCCGTGGGGACGCCCTGATATGGCGCTGTTTTTGTTCGTAGATGCCGCGCTAAAAGGTAAGAAAATCGACGTCTTTAACTACGGCAAGATGAAGCGCGACTTTACCTACGTGGACGACATCGTAAAGGGTATCATAAAATGCATCGACAACCCTGCGAAACCAAACCCAGCGTGGGACGCGAAGCATCCCGATCCAGCCACCTCTAGCGCGCCGTTTAAGGTCTATAATATCGGCAATAATAGCCCCGTCGAGCTCATGGACTACATCAAGGCCGTCGAGCTAAAAATCGGCCGCGAGATAGAAAAAAACTTCCTCCCGCTTCAAGCCGGCGACGTGCCGGCGACCTTTGCGGACGTGAGCGATCTCGTGGCGGACTTTGAGTATAAGCCCGCAACTAGCGTAAATGACGGGGTGGCTAGGTTTATCGAGTGGTACTGCGAGTTTTACGGGGTTAAAATTTGAGATTTTTCGCGCTCTTGATCGCCGCCTTTTTAAATTTTGCTTTGGCGGCGCAGGGCGAAAATCTAAACAATGCAACGAGTGCAGATACTGCTAAAAAGGCTAAATTTGAGCTTTTAAAGCTTAGCGAATACAAAGGTCAAAACGTCGGCGGCTGGCTAGCTAGCGAGAAACTAGACGGCGTGCGCGCCTACTGGGACGGGCGAAATTTGCTATCTAGAAACGGTAAAATTTTAGCCGCACCAGAGGCTTGGAGCGCGCATTTTCCGCCTTTTGCGCTTGACGGCGAGCTCTACACCGCGCGGGGCGAATTTGAAAAAATCCAATCGATCGTGATGGATAAAACGCCTAGTATTGCGGCATGGAGCGAAATCAAATTTTATGTTTTTGACGTACCAGAAGCTAACGGCGGACTTTTAGAGCGGCTTAGCGAGCTTGAAAAATTTATCTTGCAAAATCCGCAGGCAGGGCAAAATTTAAAGATAATCAAACAAGTAAAAGTAAAAGATAACGCCGAATTTGAGGCGTTTGCGGAGGCTGTCATCGCAAAGGGCGGCGAGGGTGCCGTCGTGCGCGAACCAAACGCGCCATACGAGCGAAAACGAAGCAAAAACGCGCTGAAATATAAAAAATTTAAAGACGCCGAGTGCGAAGTAACGGCGATAAACGCGGGTACGGGCAAATACGCCGGGCTCATGGGCTCGGTAACTTGCAAGGCGCTTAGCGCTGCTGGCTCAAACTCGGACGAGCAAATCGCTAGCGGAGTAAAATTTAAGATTGGTTCGGGCTTTAGCGACGAAGAGCGCGCAAACCCGCCTAAAATCGGCTCGATAATAACCTACAAATATCAAAATTTAACCGCAAAAGGGTTACCGAGGTTTCCGGTATTTTTGCGAGTTAGAGAGGATTAAATTTGGCTATCTCGGTCAAATTTGCCCGCTTGGTTGCCTTGGGGTCGGTGCCGTAAATTTACGCTAAGCGCGCGATAGGGCGGCTAAATTTGGCGTGCGGGCTTGGCGGCGACGCATTTTTTATTTTACCTTTTTATCTTTTATGATAAAATCCAAAATCCAAGATTTAAAGAGGTGGAATTTATGAAAATTTTAATAACAGGCGGAGCGGGCTACATCGGCTCTCACGTGCTAAAGGCGCTTTTAAAGCGGGGCGGACACGAGATAACGGTCGTGGATAATCTCTGCAAAGGTACTACAAAGGCGCTTGACGCGCTAGAAAAAATCGGTAAATTTAAGTTCGTAAAGGCAAATTTAGAGGATGATTTAAGCGGAATTTTTGCGGAGGGCAAATTTGACGCGATTATCCATTTTGCCGCATTTATCGAGGTTTTTGAAAGTACGCAAGATCCGCTAAAATACTACCTAAACAACACCGCAAACGTCGCTAAAATTTTGACCTATTGCAAGCAGTACGGCGTAAATAAATTTATATTTAGCTCCACTGCGGCGGTTTACGGCGAGCCGGAAATCGGAGAGGTCGACGAGCAAACCGCGGCAAATCCGATAAACCCGTACGGCCGAAGCAAGCTAATGAGCGAGTGGATCATCAAAGACTACGCCGCTTCAAATGAAAATTTCAAATTTGCGATTTTGCGTTACTTTAACGTCGCGGGCGCCGACGAGGAGGGGCTCATCGGGCAAAACTATCCAAACGCCACGCACCTAATCAAAGTCGCGACGCAGACGGCTCTGGGCAAACGCGAAAGCATGGGGATTTTCGGTAGCGACTATCCGACGGCAGACGGCACCTGCGTGAGGGACTATATCCACGTGAGCGACCTAGCAGACGCGCATCTAAGCGCGCTGGAGTATCTAAACGAGCATGAAAAAAGCGAGACCTTTAACGTCGGCTACGGCCGCGGCTTTAGCGTAAAAGAGGTTATAGAAACGGCCAAAAAAGTAAGCGGGATTGATTTTAAAGTAGTTAGCGCGCCTCGCAGAGAGGGCGATCCAGCGTGCCTCATCGCAAAGCCAGAAAAGATAAGAAATTTAACTAACTGGCGGCCTAAGAGAGAGGATTTATCGCTCATCATAAAAACCGCTCTTGAGTGGGAGAAAAGGCTGTGAGGATCGCAGTCGTAGGCACGGGATACGTGGGGCTAGTTAGCGGCGCGTGTCTGGCTAAAATGGGCAACGACGTCATATGCGTGGACGTAGACGAAGCAAAGATAAACGCCCTAAATAGCGGCGTCATACCGATCTATGAGCCCGGACTTTCTGAAATCGTGGCCGAGTGCAGGGCAAACGGCGCGCTCAAATTTAGCGTCGATATAAAAGAGGCCTTGGCGCACGCTAGCGTGCTATTTATCGCAGTCGGCACGCCTATGGGCGCAGACGGGCAGGCTGATCTGCGCTACGTGCTAGAGGTCGCAAAAAGCATCGGGCAAAATTTAACCTCGCCGCTAATCGTTGTGGATAAATCAACCGTCCCC